>NZ_VKHS01000281.1 GCF_014141525.1 Streptomyces calidiresistens | reverse complement strand
GTTCACGGGTGTCCTCCTTCGGCGAGCGGCGACCGGGGCGGGGCTGCGGTGTCCGGGGGCTCGTCGGTCACGGTGGTCACGGCGTCGCGCGCGGCGGGCTGCCGGTACAGGCGGTCCAGCCGCAGGCGGTTGATCGCGGCGAGTTCGGCGCGCGTCACCTCCCGCTCGACCGGCGGGGGGTTGGCCAGACGGGCGCGCAGCGCGTCGCGCATCTGCTCGGCGGTGCGGCCGGTGGCGCGGATCAGGAAGACGTGACCGAAGCGTTCCCGGTAGGCGGCGTTCAGTTCCAGCAGCTCGGCCCGCAGGGCGGGCGGGGCGTCGGCGGTTCCGCGCTGCTCGCGGGCGGAGACGGGATCGCCCGGTCGGGGGCGGCCGATCGGCGGGTGGCCGGCGAGGGCGCGGTCCAGCCCTTCCTCCGAGAGGGCGGCGACCGCGGCGTCGGAGGCCGCGCACGCCTCGGCCGCGGTCGGGAGGGGGCGGGCGGCCAGGACGGCGTCCACCCACTCCTCGGCGGCGCAGATCCCGCGCAGCAGGGCACGGGCGCGCTCCTCCGGGAGGTCGTCGAGGCCCGGGGGCTCGCCCGGGACGGATGTGGTCACCCGACCAGGGAACCAAGCCGGGATCACAGCGTCAACATTTTGTTGAAAAATCCGTGGGTCGCGTCGTCCCGTCGCCGCGTCCCCGCCCGCTCGGCACGCGGGCCGTCTCAACCCTCCCGCGGGGCGCCGCCCGCCGGTCCCGTCCGTGCTCCGGGGTCACCGCTCCCCCGGACGTTCTCACGGTTGAGGTAGTTGTAGACGGTGAAGCGGCTGACCCCCAGGGCCGCCGCCACCGTCTCCACGCCGTGCCGAACGGTGAACGCCCCCCGTGCCTCCAGCGTGCGGACCACCGCCTGCTTGGCGCGGCGGTCGAGTTCGTCCAGGGGGCGACCGTGACGGCGGCGCAGGTCGGCGAGGAGGTGTTCCAGGGAATCCGACAGACGTGGCAGACGGACCGCCGCGACCCGCCGGCCGGCCCACTCCAGCACCACGTCGTCGGCGTCGGCGTCGGCGGCCGGCAGCAGTTCGCCGCCGATGGCGTCCACCAGGGGGCGCACGGCGGCCAGGAAGTCCTCCTCCCCGGCGACGCCGGGCTCCTTCGAAGCGTCGCTCACCCGTCCTCCCCCTCCGCGGCGGCCACCCCGTCCACCACGGTGACCTGGAGGGAGATCCGGTGGGCGCCGGCCGCCGGGGCCGCGCGCAGGAGACGGTCGACCACCTCCAGGACGGCCCCGGCGCCGCCCTCCACCGTGTTGCCGAAGGGGCCGACCTCCACCCGGTCCAGGGGGGCGGACTCCACCAGCTCGCGGGCCATCCGGGCGTGCTCCGGGGGCTCCTCCAGGTCGAACGGCTCGGTCGTGAATTCGAGTCTCAGACGCACCCGGTCAACCTAACCCGGCGCGCCGGGCACCGCTCCGGGTCGGGGGAAACCGGGTCCCGGCGGACCCGGCGGGCCCCGGTCGGCGGGTCTCAGTCGGCGGGGCGGCGACTGCCGGGTACGGGGACCCGCCGGGAGGCGAACGGCTCCACCGCGGCGCGCAACTCCGCCACCGGCGCGGCCAGGACCCGCACCGACCCCACCGCGCCGACCACCATGAGCAGTCCGCGCCCCAGTTCGTCCGGATGGGGGCGGGGGGAACGGGCGACTGCCTCCAGCCGCTCCAGCTCGCGCTCGGCCACCCCTCGGTCGGTCAACGGGGCCCGGTACCCGGCGAGGGCGGTGCGCATCCCCGCCACGGCGAGGCGCAGGGCGAGAAGCCGTGGCTCCTCGCCCGCCACCGGGTCCCCCCGCCCGGTGCGGGTCTCACCGCCGACGAGGCGCGCGGAACATCCTGTCTCGGTGCGTGAAGCGGCCAACTCGGCCCTCCCCGGGGAGTCCTTCGCGGTGACGTGCCCCGGCGCCCGCGCCGGGATGGGGGAAGAGTCCCGCACCCCCGGGGGCACCGAATGGCGACAGTAAATATCACCGTCCGCACACTACGCCATACGGAGGGCGAAAATCCGTGTCACATTCCGGTGAACGCCACCCCTCCGCGCGCCGTACGCGCCTCCCGTGCGCCCGTGGGGAGCGCCCGCGCGCGCGAAGGGAGCGCGGACGGCTCCGCCCGGGCCGAATCCGCCGACGGTCCGCTCCCGGGGAAACCCCGCAGCGGCCCGGCGACGGGTCCGCCCGGAACGCCCCGGGAAGGGGCCCGGACCCCGGACGGCCGGCCTTCCCACCGGCGGTTTTGCCGCCGTCGGGCGGGACGGAACCCCCCGGGGACCGGCTCGGACACCCCGTCGGGCCGCCCGGGTTTCGGCCGACTTCGGGAAGTCGGTGACACGGCGCGGCCGGACGGATGCGCCCGGCCGCCCGGTGGTGCCATCCTGTCCCGGGGAGGGGGGAGGTCGGCCTCCCGTGGTCGGCCCCGGGCCCTGCCCGGAAGGGAGAGGGAAGATGACCGAAAGCGTTCCCGTCCGCTGTCCGGCGTGCGGTCGCGAGCACGCCTACAGCCCGCCCGAGTACCCGTGCGTGTGCGGCGCCCCGGTCTCGGTGCCCGTCCCCCTCGGTGGCACGGCGGTGGAGATCCGGCACCGCTCCTGGGAGGACTCCTGGGCGGAGGTGGCCTGCCGTTCGTGCGGCGCCGACGGCCACTGGCCGCAGCCGGAGTTCATCTGCTCCTGCGGGGCCACGATCCGGCTGGCCGTGGCCGAGGGCGCTCCGTCCGAGGACTCCCCGGCTCCCGACCGGCCCGCCTTCCGGCCGCTGACCATCCGCACCGCCCACGACGCGGTGGCCTGCGCGGCGCAGTTCCTGCGCTGGCTGGGCTTCGAGGACGTCAGGCCCTCGGCGCCGCGCAGCGCGGACGGGGTGGACCTGCGCGGGCCGGAGATCGTGGGGGCCGTCAACCCGGCCACCCACCCCACGGGGGTGCGCGGGATCGAGACCCTGTGGCTGCACGGCCTGTCGGAGAACGCGGTCCCGATCGCGTTCTCGCTGGCCGGGTACGACCGGCAGGCCCGGAGTCGGGCGGACGAGCTGCAACTGCCCCTGTTCGTGATGGACCTGACGGGCACCCCGCAACCGGTCAACGACCCGGCCGACCTCCTGCTGCGCGAGCGGGACCCGGGGTCCCGGGACTGAGCGGCCGGGACCGGTCGCCGGGACGTCCCGGGGCCGGCCGCCCCGTGGCACGGCCCGAGCCGGGGGCACCCGACCCCGCCGTCGGGGCGGCGGGCGGCGGCGCCCCGCGGTGGATGGGGCCGACGGCGTCGGTCAGCGGCCCCCCGGTGCCGCCGCGCCGCAGGGCGACGATCTCGGCGGCGATGGAGAGCGCCGTCTCCTCCGGGGTACGGGCCCCCAGGTCCAGACCGATCGGCGAACGCAGCCGGGCCAACTCCCCGGGGCGCAGGCCGACCTCCGTGAGGCGGCGCAGACGGTCCCGGTGGGTGCGCCGCGACCCCATCGCGCCGACGTAACCGACCGGCAGGCGCAGCGCCTCGCGCAGGACCGGCACGTCGAACGCCGGGTCGTGCCCCAGGACGCACACGGCGGTGCGGCGGTCCAGGCGGCCGGCGGCGGCCTCGGCCGCGAGCAGGCGCTCGGGGCGGTCCACCACCACCTCGTGGGCGTCGGGGAAACGCGCCCGCGTGGTGAGCGCGGGACGGGTGTCGCACACGGTGACCCGCATCCCCAGGAACCGGCCCACCCGGGCGAGGGCGGCGGCGAAGTCCACCGCGCCGAACACCAGCAGCCGGGGCGGGGGCGTCCGGCACTCCACCAGCACGGTGACGGTCCCCGCGCAGGGGCCCTCCGACGCCCCGGCGGGGAGGGCCCCCCGACCCACCGGCTCCGGCGGTCGGGCCCCCTCCAACCGCTCCAGCGCCGCGACCAGTTCCTCGGCGCGACGTACCGCCGGATCCCAGCGGGCGCCCGGCCCCGCCACCCCCTGCCCGGGGTCCGGTTCCCCGCGGCGCGCGACGGCGATACCCTCTCGGAGTCCTCGCGCCCGCGCGACGAGGTCCCGGAGCCGATTCCCGTCCGGGGAGTCGCTCGCCGAGTGTTCCGGATGCTGGGAGGAAAGCATTCCTGAGCCCCGATGCGGTACGGGCCGGTGGTGTGCCACCGGCGGGGACGGCACGAACGGTGTCCGACTCTGGCACAGCTTTCCCCACCCCGTAAGGGATTCGCGGCCGGCCGGCCGCGCGGACCGGGGGAAATCCCGTTGCCACCCGCTTCCCCTCCCCGGATGCTGAACCCATGCACGCAGGTCCGTTCGAAACAGACATAGCGCCCAGCGGTTCGCTGCTCGGGCTGCTCCAGCGCGGCCGGGGGGACGGCGCACTGCACGCCCTCGCGGCACCGCGCCCCGAGGCCGTCGCCGCCCTCGACCACTGCGTGCGGAGGGACCCCCGTCGGGACTGGCGGGTCGAGCACCGTTCCCTGTACTACGCGCGCCTGTACGTCGAGCTCTCGGCCGATCTCGACGCCCTCGACGACCACCTCGCCGCGCACGAGGACCTCCCGGGGCTCCCGGGGCGCCCCGACCACCCCCCGGCCGGGGGGGACGCGGGCGAGGAGCGGGTCGGTCTCGCGATCGCGGTCCTCGGGCACCTGAGCCGCTACGGGGACCGTCGCGCCCCGGCCCTGCTGCGCCGGCACGTCCGGTCCGGTGTCGGCCGCCTGTGGGCCCTGGACGAACTGGCCGACAGCGAGGACGAGGAGACGCTGCGCGAGCTGGGGCCGGTGGTCCTGGAGGGCTTCCCGACCGACCCGGAGGGAATGGTCCGCCTCGGTGTCGCGATGCGCGACGCCTGGGAACCCCGCCCCTGGCGGCTGTGGGAGGAGGACCCCTCCCGACCGGCCCAGGGAGCCCGGCTGCGGGAAGCCCGTCGGGCGGCGGACTTCGATCGCTGGCGGCGCCAATTGCGCCCCGACACCCCCCGCCCGGGGTGGAGCGTCGACTCCGTCCTCGCCCGGGCGAACCGGGACCGGGAGGAGAATCCCCTCGACTTCCGCCCCGACGCCGCGGCCCGTTGCCTGGCGGTGGTCGCCGGCCCCGGGGACCGGCCGCTGCTGCGTTCCGTCGCCCGGGCGGGGGCGCCGGGCGAACGGATCGCCGCCCTGCGCTACCTCGCCGAACGCGGTGATCCCGCCGCCCCGGCCCTGATCCGGTCGGCCACCGCCCCGGACTCCCCCGAGGACGTGACGGGGGCGGCTCTCCTCGCCCTCACCCGTATGAGGGGTGAGGACGTTCTCGCCCCGGCCCGCGCCTGGTGCGCGGAGGCGGCCGTCTCCGACGGGGCGGAGGCGAGGGGAGTGGCCGCCGGCGTCCTCCTGGCCCGCCACGGGGCGGTGTCCGACGGCCCGGCCGTGCTGGAGGCGCTGCGCCGGGCCGTGCGCCGGGCGGAGGATCCGGTGACCGATCCGCTGTTGCCCGACCTGGTGGACGGGGTGGGACGGTTGCGCCCCGAGGGCGCGGCACCGCTGCTGCGCCACCTCTACCGCGAGACCCCCTCCTCACTGCTGCGCGGACGCACCGCGCCCGCCCTCGCGGCCACCGACCCCTCCTTCCCCGCCGGATTCGCCGTCGAGTGCCTGTGGGACTGCGAGCAGGGAACCCGGGAGACGGCCGCCCGGTTCGCCACCACCGGGGACGCCCGGGTGGTGGAGCGGCTGCGCCGGCTGGCCGCCGACCCGGCGGAATGGGACGAGGTGCAGAGCGCGGTGCGCGGCAGACTGGACGGCACCCCGGGGCGCTGAGCCCTCCCGCGGAAGGGGGAGGGACGGCGCGGGGGCCCGGCGCCCCCGCGCGCCGGGGCTCGGCCGCCTCCCTCCGCCGGGGTCCCGGCGGGGACGGGACTCCGCGCCCCCTCCCCTCGCGCCCCGGGCGCGCACTCCGGCCCCGGGCGGGCACCCGCGCGCGTCAACCGCTCATGGGACGTTTCCCGGGCCGACACGCCGCCGTGGGCGAAAAAACGTCCGAGCGGGCGAGAACCACCCCATGCGCGTCGTCATCGTGACCGAGTCCTATCCCCCGGACGTCAACGGAGTGGCCCACTGCGCCCTGCAGACCGCACGCCACCTCGCGCGGCGCGGCCACCACCCGTTGGTGATCGCACCCGCCCCGGCCCCCGGCGTGCGGGTGCCCACCGACGGACCCGCCCCGGTGGTCCACATCCCCTCC
>NZ_VKHS01000280.1 GCF_014141525.1 Streptomyces calidiresistens | reverse complement strand
ACACCCCGCCCCCCGGCGGGTCCGTCGTCGGCGACGCGCGGGCCGGGGACGCCGTGATCGTCTTCACCTCCGGCACCACCGCCCGACCCCGGGCCGTCGTCCACGACCGGGCCTCCCTGGACGCCGGGCTGGCGGCGGTCACCGCCCTGGTGGACCCGGTGCCGGGCCGGCCGGTCCTCGGCGGCACCCTCTTCGTGCTCGCCCCCGCCCTGGCGCGCGGCGCGCCCGTGGCGCTGCCCGCCCGTCGCCCCGCCGCGCTGGCCGCCCAACTCGCCCGACTGGAACCCGCCGACACCTACCTCACGCCCCCGGCCCTGCGCGCCGCGCTGAACCGGGGCGCCCGCCTCACGGGTCGGGTGTGGGCGGGGTCCGCGCCGGTCCCGGCGGCGCTGATGCGCCGGGCCCGCCTGGCCGGTGCCCGGACCGTCACGGGGGTCTACGCGCTGACCGAGATGTTCCCCGTCGCGGCGGTGGGGGAGCCGGCGGCCGACGGTGGCGACGACGGGCGCGAGGTCGCCGAACGGCGGCAGGGCGAGTCCGGCTCGTCGGGCGAGGCGGCGGGCGGGTCCGGCGACGGCCTGCGCGGCGGCGTCGGCGACGACCAGGGCGGGCGACACGAGCGCGAGGCGGGCGCGCAGCACCTCCGGCCCGGCGAACGGGTCGAGGACGGCCACGCGCAGCCGCAGCCGGTGGGCGGCGAGCAGCACGGCGAGGGCGCGGGGGCCGGGTCGCACGGCGACGCCCAGGGTGTCGCCGGCGCGCAGGCCGCGCCGGCGCAATCCGGCGGCGCAGGCGTCGGCGAGGTCGGCGAGGTCACCGCGCCGGGCGGCGATCCGGGTGCCGCCCCGGGGCCCGGCGGTGAGGACGGCCGGGCGGTCGGGGGCGGCGCGCAGCACGGCCGGGAGACGGTCGAGGATCATCGCGGGTCCTCCCCGAGCCGGCCGGGCCCCCGGTCCAGGTACCAGCGGGCGGTGCCGAGGAGACCGTAGGCGCGCAGCCGGCGGGTGGAGTTCTCCACGACCATGCCGCGTGCCCGGGTGATGCGGTCGGTGTGCCGGCGCACCCGGTTGAGGAAGAGCCGATCGGTGGGAGAGGGGCGGCGCGGCATGCCGCCGACGGCGGTGTAGAGGTCGGCGGTGACGGCCATGTTGTTCCCGGCGTGCATCCGGTAGGGGGCGCGGTAGCCGTGCCGGCGGCGGTGGGCGGGACGCAGCCGGCCGAAGAGGGCGGCGAGGGCGACCAGGACGCGGAAGCCGGCGCGGCCGAGCGGGCCGTGTTCGTCGCGGCGGGCGAGGATCCGGCCGCAGACCAGGCCGGCGCCGGGGGTGGTGAGCGCGGCGCGGGCGCCGGCGGTCCACCCGGGGCGCGGCAGGCAGTCGGCGTCGGTGCGGGCCAGCAGGCGCGCCCCGGCGGCGATCGCGTACCGGAAGCCGGTGTCCACGGCGCAGCCGACGCCCTTGTCCGGCTCGTGGAGAACGTGCACGGGGAACGGCGCGTCGGCGGCGAAGTCGCGGGCCGCGGCGGCGGTGCCGTCGGTCGAGGCGTTGTCCACCACCACCAGGACGATCCGGGTGTCGTGCTGGGCCGCGAGGGCGGCCAGGGTGTCGGGCAGTCGGCGTTCCTCGTCATGGGCCGGGACGATCACCCACAGGCGGTCGGCGGCGTCGGCGACGGCCGGGGCGTGGTGAACCCCCGGGTGGGCCATGGGGTCCGCGGGGCGGGTCACGACACCTCCCACACGGCGGTCATGATGCTGACGCCGCCGCCGAGGCCGACCAGCAGCAGCCGGTCCCCGGTTTGCAGGCTCCCGCGCACCCGGTCGAGTTGGACGCCGATCGTGGCCGCGGCGACGTTTCCCAGCTCGGGGACGGTCACCACCAGCCGGTCGTCGGGGATGCCGGTGATCTCCGCGAAGCGCCGCAGGTAGGGCACGGTCACCTGGTGCACCAGGACGTGCGCGAAGTGCTCGCCGACGGCGTGGTACCGGGCGCGGTCGAGCAGGGCCGGACCGATCTTCTCGAAGGTCTCCCGCAGGAGTTGGCCGTCCCCGGTGAACCAGGTGTGCTCGTCGCCGCGGGGGAACCGGGAACCGCCGCCGGGGATGCCGCCCAGCCGCCAGTGCTCGGAGCGGGTCTCCGTGGCGAGGTCCAGGAGACCGCCGCGCGCCACGGGTTCCAGGACGACGGCGGCGCCGGCGTCGCCGAAGGTGTAGCCCGCGAAGCCGGCGCGGAACTCCGCGAGGTCGCGGGGGCGGCGGCGCATGGCCCGGGTGGGGGTCTCCCCCACCACGACCAGGGCCCGTCGTCCGCGCCCGGCCATCAGGAACGCGCGGGCGAGGTCGATGCCGTTGAGGAAGCTGTTGCAGGCGTTGGTGACGTCCAGGGCGTGGGCCCGGGTGCCGAGTTCGGCCTGCACGACGTGGGCGGTGGCGGGCTCGGCCATGTCGCGGGAGGCGGAGGCGAAGAGCAGCAGATCGATGTCGGCGGGGTCGAGCCCGGCGGCGTCCAGCGCGCGGCGGGCGGCGCGGACGGCGAGGGTGGAGGCGTACTCGTCGTCGGCGGCGACGCGGCGGGTGCGGATGCCGGTGGCGCGTTCGAGGAGGCCGTCGGGGAGGGGCAGGCCGCTCGTGGCGGTGAGTTCGGCCTGGAGTTCCGCGGTGGTCAGGACATGGTCGGGCAGGGCGGAGCCGATGCCGGTGATGCCGATGCGGGCGGGTGGTCCCGCCGGTGCGTCCGGGGCGCGGCCGTCCCCCGGGATGCCGCGAACACGCTGGTCCATGGCCGGAAGTGTGCGGCCGGGGGCCGGAACCCCGTATGGGTCCTCGTACTCAACCCGGGCCGGGGACGGTCGGGGCGGTATGAGTAGCCGGTCCGGTGGCCTCGACGGCCCGGGTGCGGCGTCCCGCCGCGCAACGGCCCCCGGCCGTCACGCGGGGGGTCACGGTGGCTCCGGTGACCGGGGCGGTGCGGGTGGGCCCGGTGACCGGTGGGCCCGGGGCACCGCCGGGGAACGCGGCGCGCCGCGGACACCCGGTGGGGCGCCCGCGGCGCGCGGGGATCGGCGCTCGGCCGAGGAACCCGCCCGGTCGGCCGGGGCCCGCGGTGTGTGCCGCGGGACCGGACCGTGCCGGGAGACGGGGACGTCAGGCGTTGACGCAGACGTTCCCGAAGGCGGGGTTCAGGACACCGATGATGTCGATGGTGTTGCCGCACACGTTCACGGGGATGTGGATCGGCACCTGGACGACGTTGCCGGAGAGGACGCCGGGGGAACCGACGGCGGCACCCTGGGCCTCGCTGTCGGCGACGGCGGTGCCGGCGGTCCCCAGGACGGCGATCCCGGCGGCGGCCGCGAAGGCGGCGGACTTGGCCATGCGAGACATGTGGTCTCCCTGTCTTGACGGAGTGTTCAGCATTTTCACGGGCTTCGGGTTTCCCCGATCGGTCCTCGCGGACCTGTGCCGACTAACGAGGCCGACACATGGATGTTTCGGGTCGGAAGTCCCGAATGGTGGCTGAACCTCCGCCCTTTCACCCGTTCGGCGGAGCGACATCACCCCTCGGGAGGGGAATAGGGAGCCGCCCCACCGGCCCCCGGAGGCCACTTTCCGCGCCGGCGACGCCCTCCGTCGCACCCGTGCCCGATGGGTCACCGTCGTCCCGGGAAACCCTGCCGTTCACCCCGGGGACAACGGTGTTCGAGGCTCGTTCGGCGGCCCCGGGGGCCCGATGACCCGTCACCCCGAAGGGTCCGTCGGCCCGTCGGGCACCGACGCCGGCCCGGACCCCGACACCGATGCCGCCAGGAGGGGCAGCAACCCCTCCGGGGTGTCCACCACCACGTCGGGGCGCTCGACCACCGGGTAGGGCGGGTGATCGGTGCGCTCGGCCCGGGTGACCAGGACCGCGCCCACCCCGGCGCGCCGGCCCGCCACCACGTCGCGGTCGAGCGTGTCCCCGACGAACCAGCACTCCCCGATCGGCACCCCCAGCGCCCCGGCGGCGAGGTGCAACATGCCGGGATGCGGCTTGCGGATGCCGACCTCGTCGGAGTAGATCTCCACCCCCACCCCGTCGGCCAGACCGTGGTCGCGCAGCAGGGCGCGGTGCACGAGACCGGCGTGGGCGTTGCTGACGACACCGACCCGAACCCCCGCGCCGGCCGCCGCGCGCAGCAGTTCGGGGATGCCCGGGCGCGTCCGGTACTCCCGGCGCAGGAGGGTGACCTCCCCGAGCAGGCGGGCACCGCCGGCGGCGAGCCGGGCCCGGGCCGGGGCGGGCAGGTCGGAGGCGATGAAGTCCTCCCAGATCTCCCGGTGGGTCAGCTCCACCGGCTCCCGCCGACGGCCGGCGGCATTGCGCCAGTCGTGCAACGCCGCCAGGCCGGCGCCCAGCGAGGTCTCCAACCGCTCGACGGGTTGGTGGTGCCCGGCGTCCGCCAGGTGCCGGTGGAGCAGTTCGGCGGCCCGGGTCCGCCAACCGGGCCGTTCGACCGACTCCAGGATCACCCCGGCGAAATCGAGCAGCAGGGCACGGGGGCGCGGCAACGCCCCTGCGGGGACGTAGACTTCGGCGGCTTCGGCGGCTTCGGCGGCTTCGGAACGGTGCACGGGCGTCTCTCCGGTGGTCGGTCGGTGGCGGGGCGCCGTCGCCGGAAACGTAACCCACCCGCGCGCGACCGTGACCGCCGGTGGGACCGGCCCCGGCCGCCCGCGCCACCCCGCGCCCGCCGCGCCGATCCGGGCGGCGGAACGGCCGGTCAGGCCGGGATCACCGGTGCCTGGAGTTCCGTGACCCACGCGCCCCCGCTCCCCGGGTGCTCCAGGGTCACCTCCCGCGGGTGGCCGGCCGCCCGGTAGCCGTGGGCCTCGATCCACCGCCCCAGCGCCTGGGCCGTCGGCACCACCTCGTCCATCGAACCCCGGTGCACGATGGTCGCCGCCCGCTCCACGGCCGGCAGGTCGACCACCCGGAGGGCGCCGTCCCGGACGGTGGCGGAGACCGGGAGAGCGGCGTGGACGGTGACCCGGCCGTCACCGTCCGGGACATCCTCGTACCGCGCGATCCCCGGCCCCGTCGGGGTGATCCCCGCCTCGGCCAGGAGCCGGCACAGCTCCTCGAAGAGGGAGGAGACCACGGGTCCCACGTCCCGGGGGTCGAAACCCGCCGCCTCGGCGGTCAACTCCGCCACCCGCACGGCCGGAACACTCTTGATGACAACCTCGTCGGTGGGCATGCGCCCCTCGCTCTCGATCGCTCGGAGCCTCGCCTCGACCCCCGTCAACCGCCGGGTCGCCTCGGCCACGGCACTCTCCAACTCGGCCCGCCGCAGGCGCAGCATCCCCCGCAGTTCCTCCGGGCCGACCCTCTCCTCCACGATGTCCCGCACCCGGTGGAGCGTGAACCCGAGGTCCTTGAGCGCGATGATCCGGTTGAGACGGGCGAGTTGGTCGGCGGTGTAGAGGCGGTACCCGGTGAACGGATCGACCCGGGCGGGGCGCAACAGTCCGATCGCGTCGTAGTGCCGCAGCATCCGGACCGAGACGCGACCGTGCCGGGCGAAGTCTCCGATGGTGAACATGATGTCTCCGATTCCACCGCCTGACACGGTGTGAGGGTCAACGCGGCGATCGCGGAATTCCCCCGGGGTCGTCGGTGCCGGGGGCTACGGTGTGGGGCGTGGAGCGGGAGGAACTCTTCGGGGGATTGGCCGGGTTGCGCCGGGCCAACGACGGTGGGCGCCGCGCGCCGCACAAGCCGTTGATGCTGCTGTGGCTGATCAACCGGTTCGTCGAGCGGGGCACCACCGAGGTGACCTATGAGGAGCTGGAGCACCCGGTGGGCCTGTTGATCGATGAGTTCGGTCGGCCCGCGAAGCGCCCCTCCCGCGATCGGGCCGCCATGCCGTTCGTGCACCTGGAGCGCTCGCTGTGGTCCCCTTCCGCCGAGGGCACCGGGCCGATCCCGACCCACTTCCCCGAACGCGGTTCGCGACTGCGGGCGGTCGGGGCCCGGGGACGGTTGCGGCCGGCCGTGGAACGGCTGCTCGCCGACCCCGTGACCCTGGCCGAGGTCGTGGAGTCGCTGATCGACCACCACTTCACACCCGCCCTGCGGGAGAGCCTGCTGGAGGCGGCCGGGCCGGGGCTGACCGACTTCGAGACGATCGCCGCCCGCGTGGTGCTCACCGCCCGCCGTCCCCGTGAC
>NZ_VKHS01000028.1 GCF_014141525.1 Streptomyces calidiresistens | reverse complement strand
ACCCTCAACCCGCCCCGCTCCTCGGCACCCTCCACCGGATCCGCCATCGCCGCGTCGACCGCGGCCACGATCTCCTCATCCAACTCCCGCGTCAGATGCCCGTACCGATCCACCGTCGTCTTGATGCTCTCGTGCCCCAGACGAGCCTGGATCGCCGGCAGCGGGATGTTCTTGGCAATCAGCCACGCCACATGCGTGTGCCGCAGATCGTGGATCCGCGGCCGGCGCGGCAACCCGGCCGCCACGGCGGCATCCACCGCGGGCTTCCACTGCCGGTCCCAGAAATTGCTGTGCCGCCACCGACGGTCCTGCACCGTCCGGAACACCAACTGCTCCGGCCCCCGCCCCTCCAACAAGGGCCGCAACACATCCACCTGGGTGCCCGTCAACGCGAGCGTCCGACGAGACCTCTTCGTCTTCGGCGGCCCCAACCGATACCCATCCGGGGTCTTCTTCCACGCCCGCTGCACCGTCACCGTGCCCTGCGAAAGACTGATGTCCCGCGTCTGCACCGCCGTCGCCTCCCCCCACCGCATCCCCGTCCCCACAAGCCAATCGGCCAGCAGCCGCGCCCGCGGATCCCGGATGCCCCCGGCCAGCCGCCGGTACTCCTCCCGCTCCAGGAAGACCATCTCCTCCACCAACTGGTCATCCGTCCGCGGCAAGCGGGTGCCCTCACACGGATTGTCCTCCCGCACCTTCGCCTTCACCGCAGCCGCGAAGATCGTGAAAAGGAGCCCGTGCCGGTTCGAGATGGTCTTGGGAGACTTCGGCTCCTGCACCCACCGCTCCCCATCCACCGGATCCCGCTCCCCCTCCTCCTGGACCCGCACCCAGTCCTGCACATCGTCCGCCGTCAAGTTCTTGATCGTGCCCTGCACGACCAGCCCCGAGTGCGTGGTGTGGTGCAGGTCCATACTCTGCTCCAGCATGCGGGCATAGTCCCGCTTCGTTCGCGCGTCGACCCCCGTCAGCCGCCCCACATACCGCAGCGCCCACTCCAGCCACGGCACGTCGTCCGGCTCGGCCTGCTCCTCCACGAACCCCTTCCCGCGCACCCACCCCCGCGGCCACCGCTGCCCGTGCGCGTCGACCAACCGCTTGAAAGTCTCGGCCTGGTCGCGGTCCGTGAAGTTCTCCGACTGCCCGGGAGCACCGCGGCCCCCGCCCTCCCGCCACTTCACCTGATAGGTGACGCTGCCGTCCTTCTTGGGACGTTCCACGATGGATGCCATGGCGGAAGAATAGGGCCCGAATAGCGACTGGTGCTCCCGGCGTGTTCCCAAAAGCAGAAACAAGCAAAGCCCTCGACCTGCTTACACCAGCTCAGCGCCCTTGCAGGCAAGCAGGAGTGACGGGAACCACTCCCGACACCGCCGTTGTCCGGTGATAGAAAGAGCCTGCCCGTACACCATCGGCCGCCGGACCCGACCGTTCGACGCGCCAGGCACAGGGGGATCCATGTCACAGCCGCCGCCACCGCCGAACCAGCCGCCACCACCTCCGGAGGAACCGCCGGCCGGGAGCGGTGCCCCGGAGGAGTCCTCCGCCCCGGACGCCGCCCCGGAGTCGACCCCGGAGGGTTCCGGCGCGGCCCCGGGATCGGACGGGAAGTCCGCCGGGGGCGACGCGGGCCCGGCCGGCGCGACCGGTGGTCCGGAGGCCTCCGACGCCCCCGCCGCACCCTCGAACCAGCCGCCGCCCCCGCCGGCGCCCGGCGCCGCGCCGCCGCCCGCCGGTGGGTTCGGTGCGCCCGTGCCGCCGCCGGGGCAGCCGCCGCAGCCGGGCGCCGTGCCGCCGCCGGGGCAGCCGCCCGCCGGCTACGGCTACCCGACGCAGCCCCCGGCGCCGCAGCCCGGTTACGGCTACCCCCAGCAGCCGCCCCAGCCGGGTTACGGCTATCCGCAGCAGCCGCCGGCCGGGTTCGGCGCGCCCGGTGCCCCGGCCGCGCCCGGCCCCTACGGGCAGCCCGGCGCGCCCGGCCCCTACGGCGCCCCCACCGGCCCGATGCCCGGTTACGGCCGGCCGCAGCAGCCGCCGCAGCCCGGCGCGGTGCCCGGCAAGCCCGGCGGGGGAGGGAACGCCCCCCGCATGGTCCTGATCATCGGTGTGGTGCTGGCGGTCCTGCTCGCCGGTGGCTTCGGCGCGTACTACGTGCTCACCGGTGGCAGCGACGACGACGCCCCCTCCGCCACCGGCCCGGACACCGGCACCGACGGGGGGAGCGACAGCGGCACCGACGACGGCAGCGGTGGAGACGAGGAGCCCGGCGGTGACACCGGCCTGCCCGAGGGGGCGGTCGAGGCCGAGCTGGTCATGGAGATCGAGCAGCCCGACGTCCCGGAGGAGGACATCCTCACCGAGGCCTACGGCTACTGGGTGGTCGAGGACTCCCTCGTCCGCGTGATGACCCGCGAGGTGGTCTCCCACGACCTGAACACCGGTGAGCAGCAGTGGAGCTTCCCGCTGCCGAACAACGAGTGCCGTGCCTCCCACGAGCACTCCGAGGGTCGCATCGCCATCCTCCAGGGCCGTGACTGCGAGGTGCTGACCGTCCTGGACATCACCACCGGCGAGGACGTGTGGACGACCACCATCGACGCCGACGTCACCCCCGGCCGCTACTCGGTGCCCGCCATCCTCGGTGACACCGTCGCCCTCGGCTGGACGCTGGGCGGCCACGGGTGGAGCATCTCGCAGGAGAAGGCGCTGTGGGAGCCGCGCTCGCGCGAGGACTGCAAGGAGGACTCGTACGCCGTGATGGACGGCGTGTTCATCTCCAAGGTCGGCTGCGGCTTCATCGGCGACGACGGCGGCAGCATCCGGGCCACCGAGGAGGACGGCACCGAACTGTGGTCCTGGGAGTACCCGGCCGAGCAGGACGGGAAGAAGCTGCGCTTCCGCTCGGTCATCTCCGCCGACCCGCTGGTGGTGCGGATGGACCTCGGCGAGATCGCCGAGGCCGAGGAGCAGATCTGGGTCATCGACGCGGACCGGGAGGATGTGGCGCACGTCCTGCCCTACGACCGCGAGCGGCACGTCAGCCCCTGTGACGCGGTGACCCTCTCCTGGTGCCCCGCGGCCGTGGTCCACGACGGGATGATGTACCTGGCCTCCACGGACCGCGAGAACTCGGTGATCGCCTTCGACCTGTCCACCGGCACCGCCGTGTGGGAGGTCGCCTCCGAGGAGGGCGCGACGATCATGCCGATGCAGGAGCAGGACGGGAAGATCCTCGCCTACGAGATCGCGAGCACCGAGCAGCCGGGTGCCGTGGTGGCGATCGATCCCGCCACCGAGAGCGCCGAGTTGGTGATGGTCCTGCCGCGCGAGTCGCGGGAGGCGCAGCGCCGGGTGGTCTCCGACCCGTACTCCCCGGAGGACCGTCCCTTCTGGGCGGACAACCGGCTGATCCTGCTCTCGCAGCGGTTCTACGACCACACCGTGGGTGACCCGGTGACGATGGTCTTCCGCTGAGGCCGGCCCTTCCGCGACCGCCGACGGCCCCGCCCCCTCCGGGGGGCCGGGGCCGTCGGCGTGCGTGTTCCGCCCGCGCCGGGCGGGGTCCCGGCCGTATCCTCGACCGCGACCGCCGGTCGGCGCCCGGACGACGGTGCCGGGCGATCGCCGGACGGGATCCGAACGACCCGGGGGCGTGTCGAGGGGGCCCGGCGGGATCCCGAAGGGGGAGGACGTGACGAGCGTGCGGGTGGTGGTCGTGGACGACCGCCGTTTGGTGGCCGAGGCCCTGGCGTCGGCGCTGCGGGTGCGCGGCCACCGGGTCCCGGCCGTCGCGGCCCCGCTGTCCCGGGCGGCCGAACTGGTGGCCGCCAAACAGCCCGAGGTGTGCCTGTTCGGCACCGCCACGCCGGAGGCGGACAGCGCGCTGGAGCCGCTGGCCCGCATCCACCGGGAGAGTCCCCGCACGGCGGTGGTGGTGCTCGGGCCGGTCCCGCGCCCGCGCGGGGTGGCGGCGGTCTTCGCGGCCGGGGCCCGGGGGTACGTGCGGGAGGACGAGCGGATGGAGGGCGTGGAGCGGGCGATGGCCCGGGCCCGCTCGGGCGAGCCGGCGGTGACGCCGCAACTGCTGCGGGAGGCGTTCGTCGAGCTGCTGCACCCGCGTTCGGCGCCGGACGCCGAGGGCACCCGGCTGGCGGCGCTGCTGACCGAACGGGAGGCGGACGTGCTCCGCCGCATCGTGGACGGCGAGGACACCCGGTCGATCGCGACCGGCCTGGGGGTGGCGCCGAGCACGGCCCGTACCCACGTGCAGCGGTTGCTGTCCAAGTTGGGCACGACCTCCCGGCTGGAGGCGGCGGCGCTGGCCGTGCGCACCGGGCTGCTCGACCGGTTGCCCGCGTCCCTGCCCGGACCGCGCCGGCCCTGATCGGCCGCCCGAGGGCCGGGGCCGGGGCGTTCCGCGGGTCGCACGGGTCGGTGGGTCAGGTGACGCCGCCCCGGTCCCCCCGGTCGCCCGCCGGTGCCCGGTCCGCTCCGGACCGGGGGCGCCCCCGGCCGGCCCAGCCGGCGAGGAAGGCCAGGGCCTCCGCGGAGGGGGAGTCGGGCTCGGCGCCGTACACCACGAGGGTGTGACCCGGCGTGCCGCGCAGGTCCGACACCCGGAAACCGAGGGTCAGCTCCCCGACCAGCGGATGGACGAACCGCTTGTGTCCCGTGCCGTGCGCCCGCACCCGGTACTCCGCCCACCAGCGCCGGAAGTCGCCGTCCCTCTCGGACAGTTCCTCCACGAGCCGGGCGGTGTCGGGATCGCCGGGCCGGCGGCCGGCCTCCATCCGCAGGTACGCGACGCACTCCGCGCCGACCCTCTCCCAATCGGCGTACCGGCCGCGCAGTTCCGGGTCGAGGAAGGCGAGCCGGACGAGGTTGCGCTCCCCGTGCGGGTACCGGTCGAAGTCGGTCAGCAGCTCCGCCGCGAGATCGTTGCGGGCGAGGACGTCCAGGCCGTGCCCCAGCACCAGGGCCGCCGCACCCGTCATGCCCTCCAGGAGGGCGCGGTCGGCGGGGTCGATCGCCGGCTCCCCCCGGTGGCCGGCCGGGGCGCCCCGGGCGCCGCCCCGGGTGGGGGCCGCCGCGCAGCGCAGCAGGTACTCCCGCTCGTCCGGCCCCAGCCGCAGGGCGCGGGCCAGGGCGGTGAGGACCTCGGGGGAGACGGTGCCCACCCGTCCCTGCTCGATGCGGGTGACGTAGTCCACGCCGACCCCCGCCAGGACGGCGAGTTCCTCCCGCCGCAGGCCGGGCACCCGGCGGTGTCCCGGGGAGGTCGGCATGCCCACCTCCGCCGGCGTGGTCCGGGCGCGGCACGCCCGCAGGTAGGAACCCAGTTCCGTCACGGCACGGTCCTTTCCGTCGGTCCGGTCGGTGTCAGCCGCCGTGGACCACCTTGGTCTCCAGGAAGCCCACCATGCCCTCCACCCCGAACTCGCGTCCGTTCCCGGACTGCTTGTACCCACCCCAGGGGGCGTTCCAGTCGAACTCGGCGTCGTTGAGGAGCACCGCTCCCGCCCGGACGCGGGCGGCGACCTCGTCCACCCGTTCCCGGTCGGCGCCCACGACGTAGGCGGCCAGCCCGTAGGGGGTGTCGTTGGCGATGGCGATCGCCTCCTCCACGGTGTCGTAGGCGATGACCGCCATCACGGGGCCGAAGATCTCCTCCCGGGCGATGGCCATGTCGTTGGTCACGTCGGTGAAGACGGTCGGTCGGACGTGGTGGCCGGCCTCCAACGCGGCGGGGACCTCCGGTTTGCCGGGGCCGCCGGTGACCACGCGGGCCCCCTCCGACAGGCCCCGTCGGATCCACTCCTGCACGGTGTTCCACTGCGTCCCGGAGACCAGGGGGCCCATGTCGGTGGCCGGGTCGCGCGGGTCGCCCACCGTCAACGCCTCCAGGGAGGGCACCAGCACGGACAGGAACTCCTCCAGCCGCGCCCGGGGCACCAGGGTGCGGGTCGGGGCGCTGCACAGCTGCCCGGTCATCGCCATCATCCATTGGCGCACCGTGGCCACGGCG
The DNA here is from genome assembly GCF_014141525.1 of Streptomyces calidiresistens. Lineage (GTDB taxonomy): Bacteria > Actinomycetota > Actinomycetes > Streptomycetales > Streptomycetaceae > Streptomyces > Streptomyces calidiresistens. Next base: position 12,268 of record NZ_VKHS01000028.1, on the reverse strand, counting down.
ATTCCGAAGTCGGCGTCGGGCAGCAGGATGTGCGGGGACTTGCCGCCCAGTTCGGTGAGCACGCGTTTCATGGTGGGCGCGGCGGCCGTCGTCACCCGCACGGCGGTGGCGAGGGAGCCGGTGAAGGAGACGACCCCGATGCCGGGGTGGGAGGCCAGCGCGTTCCCGGCGCCCGCCCCGTCGCCGTGCACCAGGTTGAAGACGCCGGCGGGGGTCCCGGCCGCGTCCATGATCTCGGCGAAGAGCGTCGCGCAGCGCGCGGCGAGTTCCGCGGGTTTGAGCACCACCGTGCAGCCCGCGGCCAGGGCCGAGGCGGTCTTGCCCGCCATCTGGAGGACGGGGAAGTTCCAGGGGGTGATGAGGCCGGCCGGGCCGACCGGTTCGCGGCGGATCACGGTGGAGCCGTGCCGCTCCTCGAAGGCGTAGCCCTTCGCGGCCTCGATGGTGCCGGTGATCTGGAGGCGCCCGGTCGGCACGTGCCCCTCCCGGGCCAGGGTCACCGGCGCGCCCATGTCCTCGGTGACCGCCTCCACCAGCTCCTCCGAGCGCCTGTCGAACTCGGCGAGGACGTTCTCCAGCAGGGCGATCCGCTCCGCCGGTGTGGTGCGGGACCAGGTGTCGAAGGCGCGTTCGGCGGCGGTGACGGCGCGGTCCACGTCCGCCGCTCCGCCCATCACCACGCGGCCGGTGGGGCTGCCGTCCGCGGGGTGGGTCCGTTCCGTGACCGTGCCCTCCAGGGGGCGGGTCCGGGTGCCGTCGATGTACAGGTGGTCGATGTCGCGCATGGGGGTGGGTGCTCCCGTCTCCGGTTCCGCCGGGGGAGTGGGGTCGCGCGGCGCGCGACCCGGCGCGGGCTCGGTCCGCCCCGCCTCCCGGTCGGTGGTTCCAGCGTGGGCGCGGACGCGGCGGGTACCCAGGCGGCGTTCTTCCCGGGACTGCCGGTACCACCCTCGGGGGCCGGGGGCCGCCGACCCGGGACGCCGTTGACGGGAGAGACCTCCTGTGCTTCATTGTGTTTGTTTCTGTTTGACTCAATGGTGAAAAGATTGGTCTGCTGTCGGATGCGGGACGCGCCGGCGGGACCGAAGAGGGCGGCGATGAAGAAGACCATGACCCGGCTGGCCGACGGCCGGGAACTCATCTACTACGACCGGGCGGACGACGCCGTCCGATCCGCCCCCGACCGCCGTCCGCTGGGAGCGGCGACCTCCTCCTCGGAGATCCGGGTGGACCGCCTGCTGCGCGAGGAGGTCGGGTACGCCGCCCACCGCCAGGGCCGCACCTTCATGCCGCCGACCGACCGGTGCCCGTTGTGCCCCACGGTCGGCGATCGGCTGAGCGAGATCCCCGAGTCCTCCTACGAGGTCGCGGTCTTCGAGAACCGCTTCCCCTCCTTCGGCGGCGGGACCGGCCGCTGCGAGGTGGTCTGCTTCACCCCCGACCACGACTCCTCCTTCGCCGACCTCGACGAGGGCGGTGCGGCCCTGGTGCTGGACGCCTGGACCGACCGCACCGACGAACTCTCCCGGCACCCCGGCGTCCGGCAGGTGTACTGCTTCGAGAACCGGGGCGCGGAGATCGGCGTCACCCTCGCCCACCCGCACGGCCAGATCTACGGCTACCCCCACGTCACACCGCACACCGCCCGGGCCCTGGAGTCCGCCGCGGCCCACCGCGCGGCCGGCGGCGGCAACCTGTGGGACGAACTGGTGGCGGAGGAGGTGGCCGACGGCCGCCGGATCGTCCTGGACGCCGAGCACTGGGTGGCCTTCGTCCCGTACGCCGCCCGCTGGCCCTACGAGGTGCACCTGTACCCGCGCCGCCGCGTGCCGGACCTCACGGCCCTCGACGACGACCAGCGCGCCGAGTTCCCCCGCCTGTACCTGGACCTGCTGCGCCGCTTCGACCGGCTCTTCGGCCCCGACGCACCGCCCACCCCGTACATCTCCGGCTGGCACCAGGCCCCCTTCGGGGACGACCTGCCGCTGCCGCGCGAGGAGTTCGCCCTGCACCTGGAACTGTTCACGATCCGACGCGGGCCGGGGAAGCTGAAGTATCTCGCCGGGTCGGAATCCGGCATGAGAGCGTTTGTCAGTGACGTGTTGCCGGAGGCGGCGGCGCATCGACTGCGTGAGGTGGAGGCTCAGTGAGCAGGTATCTGGTCACCGGTGGGGCGGGCTACGTCGGCGGCGTGGTCACCGCCCACCTGTTGGCGGCCGGGCACGGGGTGACGGTCCTGGACGACCTGTCCACCGGCTTCCGCGAGGGCGTGCCCGCGGGGGCCGAGTTCATCGAGGGCTCGATCCGGGACGCCGGCAAGTGGCTCGACCCCTCCTACGCGGGCGTGCTGCACTTCGCCGCCTCCTCGCAGGTCGGCGAGTCCGTGGTCAACCCGGAGAAGTACTGGCGCAACAACGTCGGCGGCACCACCGAACTGCTGACCGCGATGCGGGACGCCGGCGTGCGCACCCTGGTGTTCTCCTCCACCGCCGCCGTCTACGGCGAGCCGGAGACCACCCCCATCACCGAGGACGCCCGCACCGCACCCACCAGCCCCTACGGCGCGAGCAAGCTCGCCGTGGACCACATGATCACCGGGGAGTGCGCCGCGCACGGCCTGGCCGCCGTCTCGCTGCGCTACTTCAACGTCGCCGGCGCGCACGGCGAGCAGGGCGAGCGGCACGACCCGGAGAGCCACCTCATCCCGCTGGTGCTCCAGGTGGCGCTGGGCCGCCGGGAGGCCATCCACGTCTTCGGCGAGGACTACCCCACCCCCGACGGCACCTGCGTGCGCGACTACATCCACGTGGACGACCTCGCCGAGGCCCACCTGCTGGCCCTGGACGCCGCCACCGGCGGCGAGCACCTGATCTGCAACCTCGGCAACGGCAACGGCTTCTCCGTCCGCGAGGTCATCGAGACCGCCCGCAGCGTCACCGGCCATCCCATCCCCGAGGTCGCCGCCGAGCGGCGCGGGGGCGACCCGGCCGTACTGGTGGCCTCCGCCGAACGTGCCCGTGCCCGCCTGGGCTGGAACCCCTCCCGGGCCGACCTGGCCGGGATCATCGCCGACGCCTGGGAGTTCGCCCGGCGCGAGCAGCAGCGGAAGGACGCCCCCACCCCGTGAACCGTCCCACCGCGCCCTCCGCCGGACCCCCCGCGCCCGACTCCACCGTCACGGCCGACGACGCGCGCGCCTCCGACACCGCCCGGGCCTCCGACACCGCCCGCCTCTTCGAGCGGATCTTCGGCGCCGAACCCACCGGCGTGTGGGCGGCGCCGGGCCGGGTCAACCTGATCGGCGAACACACCGACTACAACGACGGCTTCGTGATGCCGCTGGCCCTGCCGCACACCACGACCGTCGCCGCCGCGCCCCGGGAGGACGGCGTCCTCGCGCTGTACTCGGCCGACCTGCCGGGACCGGTGGCGGTGCTCCCGCTGGAGGACCTGACCCCGGGCGCCGTGCCGGGGTGGACCGGGTACCCCGCCGGCGTGCTCTGGGCGCTGCGGGACGCCGGCCACGAGGTCGGCGGCGCCTCGCTGTGCGTCGCCTCCACCGTGCCCACCGGCGCCGGACTGTCCTCCTCCGCCGCGCTGGAGGTCGCCTCCGCGATGGCGCTGTGCGAGTTGTACGGGGCGGTGCCCGACGGGCAGCGGCTGGCCCGGATCGCGCAGCGCGCGGAGAACGCCTTCGTCGGGGTGCCCTGCGGGATCATGGACCAGATGGCCTCCGCCTGCTGCACCGCCGGCCATGTGCTGCACCTGGACACCCGGGACATGGCGGTCCGGCAGGTGCCCTTCGACATGGCCGCCGAGGGCCTGCGGTTGCTGGTGGTGGACACCCGGGTCAAGCACGACCTGGCCGACGGCGGGTACGCCGAACGCCGCGCCGGCTGCGAGGCGGGCGCCGAGGCGCTGGGCGTGCCCTCGCTGCGCTCCGTCCCCCGGGACGGGCTGGAGGACGCGCTCGCCCGACTGACCGATCCCGGGGTCCGCGCCCTGGTGCGGCACGTCGTCACCGAGAACGAGCGGGTGGCCCGGGTGGTGGGGCTCCTGGAGGCCGGCCGGGCCCGGGACATCGGCCCGGTGCTGACCGAGGGCCACACCTCCCTGCGGGACGACTTCGGGGTCTCCTGCCCCGAGCTGGACCTGGTGGTCGGCACGGCGGTGGCGGCCGGCGCGCTGGGCGCGCGGATGACCGGCGGCGGCTTCGGCGGCTCGGCGATCGTGCTGGCCGAGGCCGACGCGGTCGGCGAACTGGGGGAGCGGGTGGTCGCCGCCTCGGCCGCCGCCGGACACCCGCAGCCGCGGGTCTTCGAGGCCGTTCCCTCGACGGGCGCCCGCCGCGTCCTGTGAGCCCGCCCGACGCCCTCCCCGGGGCCGGTGCCGCCCGGGCACCGGCCCCGGGGGCGTTCCGGGGGCAGGGCCCGACCGTACCGACCGGGAACGCGGGGACGTGACGAAGTCGGTACCGGGCGGGCGGAAGGGGATTCGCCCAAACCCCTGTCGGAGCGCTCCCGGGCCCGTACTCTGGGCGCAGCACCGGTGGGGGCCGGTGCCCATCAGGGGGCGAGACAGGTGGGCGCGGTGTCCGCCGTCCGGTGACCCGTCCGCTCGGCGGCGGCCGAGCGGGAGCCCCGGGGAGCCGGCCGGAGGGCGTCGCGCCCGCCCGCCGTGCCGGGCGACGGCGGCCCCGGGCCGCCGGTACAGGGGGTGAGGGGTGGAGCGGATCCGGGTCCTGGTGGTGGACCGCCATCGGGTGTTCGCCGAGTCCCTGGCGATGGCGTTGACCGCCGAGCCGGATGTGGAGGCCACCGCGACCGGTTCGGCCGCGGCGGCGGATCGACTGGTGGAGCGGGCCAGGGAGACCGGTGACCCGCTGCGGGTGTTGTTGGTGGACGCCGCCGCCGAGGGGGCCGAGGACGCGGGGGCCGCCCTCGCGGCGCGGATCGCTGCCTGGCGGGCCCGGCAGCCGCGACTGCACGTGGTGGTGCTGGCGGCGGAGGACGATCCCCGCGCCTGTGCCCGGTTGCTGTCGGCCGGGGCGCGCGGCTGGGTGGCGAAGGACTGTTCGCTGGCGCGGTTGCTCCAGGTGGTGCGCGGTGTGGTGCGGGAGGAGACGCACCTGCCGCCGGGGTTGCTGACCGGTGTGCTGGTGGAGCTGAGCCGCGAGTCCCGGCACCGCACCGAGCACGAGCGGCTGGTGGAGGCGTTGACGCCGCGCGAGCTGGAGGTGCTGCGCTGCATGCTGGCGGGACTGGGCCGCAAGGCGGTGGCCGAACGTCTCTACCTGTCCCCGCACACCGTGCGCACCCACATGCAGAACGTCCTGGGCAAGCTGGGGGTGCACTCGACGCTGGCGGCGGTGGCGCTGGCCCGCCGTGCGGGGGTGCCGCCCGCCGACTGAGCGGCGACGGCGCTCAGTACGGGGTGTTGTCGAAGGGCGCGGTCAGCTCGCGGAGCAGGGCGGCCAGTTCGCGGCGCTGCGGGGTGCTCAGCTCCGCCAGGATCTCCCGCTCGCGGTCCAGCAGCCCGGCCAGGGCGCGGTCGGCGTGGTCCCGACCGGTGTCCGTGAGGCGTACCAGCACACCGCGGCGGTCCTCCGGGTCCGGCAGGCGCTCGACCAGGCCGCGTTTGGCGAGTCGGTCGATCCGGTTGGTCATGGTGCCGGAGGTGACCAGGGTCTGGGTGAGCAGGCGGCCGGGGGAGAGCTGGTAGGGCGTGCCGGCCCGGCGCAGGGCGGTGAGCACGTCGAACTCCCACGGCTCCAAACCCAGTTCGGCGAAGGCGGTGCGCCGCGCGCGGTCCAGGTGTCGGGCCAGCCTGCTGACGCGGCTGAGCACCTCCAGCGGCTCCACGTCCAGGTCCGGTCGCTCCCGCCGCCAGGCGGCCACCAGCCGATCGACCTCGTCCTCCATGGGGCCAGTGTAGTAGTTGTGTCGATGTGAAGTCTCTTGAGAACGATACTCTTGATGCGGTGAATCTTGACATCAAGAGAAAATATGGATGTGATCGAGTGATGAGCGACGAGTCGACCGCCCCCCGCTGGGACCCCGGACAGTACCTGCGCCACGCCGACCACCGCCTGCGCCCGCTGCGCGAACTCCTCGACCGGATCGCCGACGGCCCGCGGCCGCCCGCCGCGCCCGGCGCGCCCCCGCGTGTCGCGGACCTCGGATGCGGCCCCGGCACGCCCACGCGCATGATCGCCGCCCGCTTCCCCGGCGCCCGGGTCACCGGGTGGGACAACTCGCAGGAGATGCTGGAGGCCGCCCGGGAGCACGCCGGACCCGCACCCGGCGGGGGTCTCGTGGACTTCGCCCGGGCCGACCTCGCCGACTGGCGCCCGACCGAGCCCCACGGCCTGATCGTCTCCAACGCCGCCCTGCAATGGGTCCCGGGCCACGCCGGGCGTTTCCCGGAATGGGTGGCCGGACTGCTCCCCGGAGGCGTCCTCGCCTTCCAGGTACCCGACAACTTCGGCGCCCCGGGTCACGTGCTGCTGCGCGAGCTGTGCGCCTCGCCCCGGTGGCGGGACCGCCTCGGCGGCGTGCTGCGCGGTCCGGCCCCGATCCTCGACCCCGACGGCTACCACGACGCCCTGGCCGCCACCGGCTGCTCGGTGGACCTGTGGACCACCGAGTACCGGCAGCTCCTCACCGGTCCGGACCCGGTCCTGGAGTGGACCCGGGGCACCGCCCTGCTGCCCGTCCTCACCGCGCTCGCCGACGCTCCGGAGGAGCGGGAGGCGTTCCTGGCCGAGTACGCCGAGCGACTGCGCGAGGCCTACCCCCGGCGCCCGGACGGCACCACCGTCTTCCCCTTCCGCCGCCTGTTCGCCGTCGCCCGCCGCCCCGCCGGGGCGTAACCGGGGCGGCGGGCGAGGGCGAACGGGTCCACCTTGCGACGGCACCACAGTGGATGTCGCCGTTGCCGACACGGATTCCACGACCCTTTCCCGGCCCGGATCCGACCCCGGGACCTTCAGAAGTCCTGAGGTGAGCGATTCGCCTCCTGATCACTGGATGTGACGTCTTGTCCGCTTGTGGCGGGGGGTCTCGGAATCAGGGTGGTGTCAATGGGTGGAAGCACCGTTCTCGGCGAGGGCTCGCCGCATGGCTTCTCGCGGCGTCGGGTAGCCGAGACAACCGACGGGGTTGGCTGGTGATCTCTTCGGCCATGGCGGCGAGATAGGGCGGATGGGCGGTGATATCACATCTTTGGTGAGGTGGTCGCGGATGATCCGGTTCGTGTTCTCGGTCCTCGGCGGCTGCCAGGGAGGAGTGGGAATCGGCGAAGCAGACGTCCAAGCCGGTCGCGACGGTCAGGGCCGTGTGGCCTCTCACCTTTGTCCTCTGATTCCGGGTCAGCGCCTTGCGCACCAATCCGGTAGACCCGGGATCTGCTTGATCACGACGGTGGACAGACCGTCGGCGTGCCCCTCAGGGATCACGCAGAACCGGGTCTCGCGGTCGACCAGGGTCACTGCCGCGGACCGGCTGTCCCTCCCGAGGACGAGGCACCCCTCCCAACGCCCCGGGGTCCTGCCGCCGAACGCTTCGGCGAGCCGGTCACGATTGGAACGCATCCCGACGACCCGAGCCCCTTCGAAGCCTTGCGACGCGGACCATGTTTCGTTCGCTTGCTGGACAACCTCACCCCAAGGAGGGCGGGGTTCCCCTTGGGGAGCATGTGGATCCAGGTGTAGACGCTTCGTGCGAGACAGTGACCCCGCCCGGCCGGGAGCGAGCCTTCGATGACCGCAACGGCGCCGTTAGTGCCGCATACGTACATGGTGTCTACGGCTCACGCAACGTGTGCATCAACGTTACGAACAAGACCTACGCCCGCTACTCCTTCGTTTCCGGCATGTCCTGGGGGTTTTCCGAAAATCTCGGGTTTCCCCTACCTGCCAACTGGGCGTTCAACCAAATCAAAGAAACATCGAACATTCCGATCGGCGGAAGCACGCCAATCGACCTCGACAACACTGTCTGGCGGCCGGACTCCGACCCTGGGATATCGTCTCTGAACCGCAATGCTTCGCCGGCGGGCGACTTCATCACTTTCATATCCGGTCTGCACCTCGCCGCTATGGACTATAAAGCGTCACATGGTTCTGCTCGTGATGCCTCCAAGCTCGTCATGGAATTCATGCGGTCCCGTACCTACGATAACGTGCAATGGCGAGCCATTCTCGGGAATATCGACCACGGGTTCATCTCTTACGCCAAGAGCAAGGGATTCAAGGTCGTCGAAGAGTTCACTGACCCTGTTTCAGGTTACCGAATTGGTGCTGAGCACTTGTTTGCCACTGCGGACGGCCATTACGTCATCGCCCGGCCAAGTAACCAGATGAGCGTCAACGAAGGCGACATCACAGGTTGGGGCGGAGACCTCATGGCCTTCTATACTGACTGGCGTGATTCGGAGGAGAAGTACGCGTCAGGGAAAGAGTTTTGCAATGCAAAACTCGCCAAACCCGGCGTGTCCTCCTCCTTTGGCTTCACGGACCTCATAGAAGATGCGGACGGGTATCTCATTGCCCGTGCCATACGCAACGGCAAGGACATCGCGACCGCCGTTCGCGAGCGTTACAGTAACGGCGGCACAGCCCTCAATCGATTCACCAACTACTTCCAACAGCGGTGGGGGACCGCATCAAACTGCAAGCAGTCGGCCTGGAACGTCCTGACCGTGACGGACCCGATCTTCGATATTGCCCGCAGTTACTTCATCACCCTCAACCTTGCCATGTACCCGAACGCCCTGATCAACATGCCTGGTGGTTCCGATAAGCTGGACAGCTTCGTTCAGGGATACACGGACGCCATCCTCGCGCGGGTTGGCGCAGAATAATAGTTAAGAGTCATCGTGGGGATTTCATTCATTGGGGCCGTTCAGTTCTGGGCCCCGACAGCGCTTTTGTGCACAATTATTGCCGTCGTGGTGAGGCGCAGGCAAAAGGAGCCGGGTCTTCTGCAGGCTTCATCAATGATGGTCATGAGCTGCGTTGCATTGCTGAATGCTTTGACCGTATGGCTCATCGGCCTTTCTCCGGCGGGTCTCGACTTGAAGGAGGCCTGTGAGTATTGGAACGGTGTCCCCTTCGACGAGCAGTGGCACGCCTTGCACCACATGGAGTCGCAAAAGTGGTTCCCGCTGCACGCCAAATGCAATGCGAATGTGGATCTCGTGCCCGCATGGATCAACCCCATGATCATCGCTCTCGTGGTTCTCTCCATCGCCTGCTTGTGCATGGCGATTTACCTCGGCGTACGAAAGTTCCTCCGGGTAAGAAAGAAGACACATGTCTGATACCGAAATCTCATGGCTGACGCGGCAACGCGTCCTTTCCGCAGGAACTGCCCTGGCCGCTGGAACAGTCCTCTGGCCGGCTGGCCCCGCCACAGCTGCCCCCAAGGAAAGCAGAAGAAGGTCCTCTGAGTGGACGGCTCGGAGGAGTGCCAATGGTTGGCCCGTACTTGACTTCGCTCCATCCCATCGAGTTGAAGGCGCGGGGAAGCTCGGTGTTCGACTTGCTGAGGGAGACGCTGCGACAGTCCTGTTGTACGTGGTTCGGCGCTACTGCTACGAGATCGAGATGCTCGAACCGTCCGACGTGGTCGGGCACACCGCCAACAAGCAGATCCACGCAGACATGGAGAGCAGCCAACTGTCCGGGACCGCCCTCACCGTCAAGGAAGTTTATTACCCTCTCGCCGCTCCGGCCGGTAATGGGATGTCCGGCGATCAGATCACCGTTGTCGAAGACATTCTGGCAGACTGCCAGGGAGTCGTTGCATGGGGTGGCGAGATGGATCCGCTCAAGCAGTCACACTTCCAGATCGATGTGCCTCCGCACGATTCGCGTTTGAAGACGCTCGCTGCCGGGATCAATAACTGGAATGATCACCCGGGCAAGGGTGCGGGAGCCATCGATGCTTTCCACCCGTCGTGTGTTTCCCGGTCGAGGAAGGCGCGTAACGCCCGATAAGGTGAAATCACGTCCATTCGGCGCAGAAAAGCGGGCCGCTGCGACCGGCCTCGGCCGCAGTGGCCCGCACACAGAACTCGATTGGGGCTGCTCCAACAGTTCGTAGCTGAGTTCTCACCACCCTGCAACCCGGGCCCGGCCACTGCCGGACCGCATCGCGGTGATAGCGGCGACATGCTCCAAGGGCCGCCGGATGGTTACTGCGGATCGGGCGTACGGTCATTTTCCCGTGAGACCCGGCGTCACCCGTTCCCGGGCGCTCGGCCGCATACCCGAGGGGTCCACCCGGAAGACGAGGTGAGGGCTCGGCCGGCACCGACTCCACCAGCGAACCCGCCCCCGGTCCGGGACGGCGTACCGATCGGTGCGACTTCCGGGCGGGAGTCGCCGCTCCTCGCCGTGCCGAATCCCCCGTGCCGCCGGAACGGCGGGGGCCGGCACGCGGTGTGCGTGCCGGCCCCCGGGCGGTGCGTTCGGACGGCCTGCGCTCAGGTGCGGCGGTGACCTATCAGACGGGGCTGGTGCTCCAGCCCCTGGAGACCGTGCCAGGCCAGGTTCACCAGATGCGCGGCGACCTCCGCCTTCTTCGGCTTGCGCACGTTCAGCCACCACTGGCCGGTCAGCGCCACCATGCCCACCAGCGCCTGCGCGTACATCGGCGCCAGCTTCGGGTCGTAGCCCCGGCCCTTGAACTCGCGACCCAGGATGTCCTCCACCCGGGTGGCGATGTCGCCTATCAGCGAGGCGAAGGTGCCGGTGGGGGTGGTCACCGGTGAGTCCCGCACCAGTATGTGGAAGCCGTCGGTGTGCTGCTCGATGTAGTCCAGCAGCGCGAAGGCCGCCTGTTCCAGCAGCTCACGGGGGTGTCCGGCGGTGAGCGCGGAGGTCACCATGTCCATCAGCCGGGTCATCTCCCGGTCCACCACCACGGCGTACAGGCCCTCCTTGCCGCCGAAGTGCTCGTAGACCACCGGCTTGGAGACCCCCGCCTTGGCGGCGATCTCCTCCACCGAGGTCCCGTCGAAGCCGCGTTCGGCGAAGAGCGTGCGACCGATGTCGAGCAGTTGCTCCCGGCGCTCGGTGCCGGTCATCCGGCGCCGGGCACGTCGAGTGGTGCGGGCCGGCTTTTCCGTACTGCTGTTCTCGGTCGCCACGCCCTCCATCATGCCGCGCCGGTGTCGGTCTTCCCCGCCGGGTTCCCCGAGCCGGCCGTGGCGCCGGCCCTCTCGTGGTCCGCCGACCGGCCCCGGCGGGAGCCGTCGTCGCCCTCGGAGACCCGCTTGGCGTCGAGGCGCGACTTCTTCGGCCACCGCACGTCGTGGGCCCAGCCGGCCAGCTCGAACCAGCGGATCAGACGGGCGCTGGAGTCCACCTGCCACCGGTCCACCCCGTGCCGGGCACAGGTCGGGTCGGCGTGGTGCAGGTTGTGCCAGGACTCACCGCAGGAGAGCACCGCCAGCCACCACACGTTGCCCGAGCGGTCGCGCGACTTGAACGGCCGGTTGCCCACCGCGTGACAGATCGAGTTGATCGACCAGGTCACGTGGTGCAGCAGGGCCACCCGCACCAGCGAGCCCCAGAAGAAGGCGGTCAGGGCGCCCTGCCAGGACCAGGTCACCAGACCGCCGATCACGGCCGGGGCGGCGAGGGAGACCACGGTCCACAGCACGAACTGGCGGGAGATCCGCCGGATGTCCGGGTCGGCGATCAGGTCCGGGGCGTACTTGTGCTGCGAGGTCTGCTCCTTGTCGAACATCCACGCCATGTGGGCCCACCACAGGCCCTTGATCAGGGCCGGCACCGTCTCGCCGTACCGCCAGGGGGAGTGCGGGTCGCCCTCGGCGTCGGAGTGCTTGTGGTGCCTGCGGTGGTCGGCGACCCAACGGATCAGCGGACCCTCCACGGCCAGCGAACCGGCGATGGCCAGCGCGATCCGCAGGGGGCGCTTCGCCTTGAAGGAACCGTGCGTGAAGTAACGGTGGAAACCGATGGTGATCCCGTGGCAGCCGATGAAGTAGAAGGCCACGAGCAGGCCCAGGTCCAGCCAGCTCACCCCCCAGCCCCAGGCCAGCGGCACGGCCGCGAGCAGTGCCAGGAACGGCACCACGATGAAGAGGAGCAGGGTGATCTGCTCGATGGAACGGCGTTCCTCGCCGCCGAGGGTGCCGGCGGGCGATCCCTCGGCGTCGGGTGCCTCGGCGGGCGGGGGCGGTACGAGGTCCGGGCTGGTGGTCATGACAGGTACTACCTCGGGGGGTGGAAGAGGGG
>NZ_VKHS01000279.1 GCF_014141525.1 Streptomyces calidiresistens | reverse complement strand
GTCGTTCCCCGCCCGCGACCCCGACCGCGCCGCCGGGCCCGGGGCGGGCCCGGCCGCCGTCCCGCCCGCGCCCCGCCGCTCGACGGCTCCGCTGCGGGTGCTGATGTACCACTCCGTCGCCCCTCTGGCCTCCCCCGGGGACGACCCCTACCTGGTCACCGTCACCCCCGCCCGGCTGGACCGCCAGCTGGGCCTGCTGCGCCGGTGCGGCCTGCGCGGCGTCTCCGTCGGGGAACTCCTCGCGGCGCACGCGGCGGGACGTTCCGCCGGCCTGGTCGGCCTCTCCTTCGACGACGGGTACGCCGACTTCGCCGAGCACGCCCTGCCGCTGCTGCGCCGCCACGGCTGCACCGCCTCCCTGTACGTGCTGCCCGGCCTCCTCGGTGCCGACAACGTCTGGGACGTCCGGGGCCCGCGCAAGCCCCTGCTGGACGCCGAGGGGGTGCGGGCCTGCGCCGGGGCGGGGGTGGAGATCGGCTCGCACGGCCTGTTCCACAGGGCCCTGCCCGACCTCGACGAGGAGGAGATGGCGCGGGAACTGCGGGAGAGCCGGGAACGGGTGCGCGCGATCACCGGTGTCGCCCCGGCGGGGTTCTGCTACCCGTACGGCGCGGTCGGCCCCCGGGAGATCGCCGCCGTCCGGGCCGCGGGCTACCACCACGCCTGCGCGATCGACCCCGGCCCGCTGACCGGCCGGTACGCCCTGCCCCGGGTGCACGTGGGGGAGCGGGACGGCGCGCCGCGGCTGGCGCTCAAGGCCCTGCTGCACCCGATCCGACGCCGCCCGGTGCCGCGCGCGGAGACCGTCGACGCGGGACGTCCGGCGTGAGCGGCGCCCCGGACGTCCGGTCCCGCACCCGGGCGCCCTCGCCGTACCCCGCCGCCGGGGGGACCGGCGACGGGGTACGGGTGCTGCACGTCATCACCGGCCTCGACGTCGGGGGCGCCGAACGCCAACTCCGCGAGCTGGTGCGGCTCCTGCCGCCCGGCCAGGAGGTGGCCACGCTCACCCCGCCCGGCCCGGTGGCCCGCGAGCTGATCGCCGACGGGGTGCCCGTGCACCACGTGGCGATGACCGGGAACCGGGACGCGCGCGCCCTGCCCCACCTGGTCCGGCTGATCCGCGCGGGCGGCTACGAGGTGGTGCACACCCACCTGTACCGGGCGTGCCTGTACGGGCGGATCGCCGCCCGGGCCGCCGGTGTGCGGGCCGTGGTGGCCACCGAGCACTCCCTGGGCGAACGCGGTCTGGAGGAGCGCCCGCTCGGTCCCGGTGTGCGCGCCCTGTACCTGGCCGGGGAGCGGTTGGGCACGGTCACCCTCGCCGTCTCCGGGGCGGTGGCCGACCGGCTGGTGCGCTGGGGGGTGCCGCGCGGGCGGATCGCCGTGGTGCCCAACGGCGTGGACGCCGCGCGGCTGCGGCCCGACCCGGGGACGCGGCGCCGCCTCCGGGCCCGATGGGGGGTGCCCGACGGAACCCCGCTGGTGGCGGGGCTGGGCCGGCTGGTGCCGGGCAAGCGGTTCGGGACGCTGGTGCAGGCTCTGGCCCTGACGACGGCCGACCCCGGGCCGTCCGGGTCCGGGCGGGGGAACGCGCCGATGCTGGTGCTGGCGGGGGAGGGGCCCGAGCGCGACCGCCTGCGCCGCTCGGCCGCCGACCTCGGCGTGGCGGACCGGGTGCTGCTGCCCGGCACCCTGCCGGCGGCGGAGGTGCTCGCCGCCGCCGACGTGCTGGTCTCCCCGTCCCCGGCGGAGACCTTCGGCCTGGCGGTGATCGAGGCGGTGGCGGCCGGTCTGCCGGTGCTGTACGCGGACTGCCCGGCGATCACGGAACTCCCGCCCGGCGCGGTACCGGGGGCGCGTCGGGTCGCCTCCCGCGCCCCGGAGCTGGCCCGGGCGCTGCGCGAGGTCCTCGCGGACGGCCCGCCCGCCCGGCTGCCGGTGCCCGGGGCGCTGCGCCCCGGCGGGCGGTACGACCCGGCGGGGGTGGCGCGGCGCCACCTGGACCTGTACCGAGTCCTCGCGACGGGCGCCCCGGCCCGTCGGACGCCGGCCCGGGGGCGGGGGGAAGCGGGGCGAGCGGGTGACCGGGCCGTCGAACGGGTCCGGCCGGGACGACGGGAGAGAACGTGAAGCACTCCGAGCGGCACACCCCCGCGGAGCCCGGGGGGAGCGGCCGGGCCGGAACCGGCCGCCCTTCCCGGAGGACTTCCCGGCGCCGCACCGGTTCCGGGTGGGGCGTGGGGGCCGGCCTGCGCCGGCTCCTGCGCCGCCCGGCCCCCACCGCCGGGGCGGCTCCGGGCACCGGCGCCCCTCCGCCCGCCCGTGAACCCGGGGGCTCCCGTGAACCCGGGCCGACCCGGCCCGACCCCCGGCCGTCCCCCGGGGCCGGACCGTGCGGCGGGCTCCTCGCCGCGGCCCGGCTGCCGCTGGCCTGCCTGCTCGCCGGGGCCCTCCTCGGCGCCGGGTGGTCCCTGCTCTCCGAGCCCCGCTACGTCTCCAGCGCCCATCTGGTGGTGCCCGTCCCGGAGTCCGGGGACCACGCCACCGCCGTCGGGCTGGCCCGGATCCACAGCCGGCTCGCCGTCGAACCGGTGATCCTGGAACGGGCCGCGGCGACGCTCGGTGTGCCGGCGGCCGAGTTGCGCGGACGGATCCGCTCGGCCGGTTCCCCGGACGCCCCGGTGGTCGAGATCACCGTCACCGACACCGACCCCGTCCGGGCCGCGGAGACGGCCGACGCCGTGGCGGGCGCGCTGGTGGACCGGGGCGCCGAACTCGCCGCCCCGGGGGCCGGCGGGGCGATCCCCGCCCCGGTGCCGCTCACGGAGGCCCGTCCGGCGTCCTCCCCGACCTCGCCGTCCCTCGCGGTCTCGGCGGGGGCCGGGGCGTGCGCGGGGCTGATCGTGGGGGTGCTGCCCGGTCGGATCCGCTTCCCGGGCGACCGCCGCGCCGGGTCCGCCGACACATCCTCCGCCCCGCCGGACCCGCCGGACGCGGGGACGCCCGACCCGGGGACGCCCGACGCGGGAACGCCGCCGTGGCGCCGCCGGGAGGACCCCGACACCGGGGCGCTCCCGATCCTGCCGCGCGGTCACCGGCTCCGTCGGGGGCCGCACGACCGGTGGTGAGCGGGCCGGTGGGGAGCCGGGGGCACCGCCCCGTCGGCGGGGGTACCGCCGGCCGGGCCCGGGACCGCCGCGGGGGCTCCCCGTGCCCTATTCGGCCCCCGTCTCCCCGCTCACCCCACCGGTGTCCGTCTTCCCGACCGCCGCCCCGATCGTCTCGCCGACCGCCTCTTCGATCGTCTCGCCGACCGTCTCGCCGACCGCCCCTCCGGGGACTCCCATCGGTTCACCGGTGCCGAGCACCGACCGGAAAACCTCCGCCGATCGGGGGTTTCGTCCGCACCACCACACGCCGTGCGGACAGTAATCGCTGATCGTGTGATAGATCGGTTGGTGTTCGGCGATCCATTCCAGCATCCCCAGCATGTACTCCGGATTGTCGCCGTTGCGGAAGAGTCCCCACTCGGGATACGAGATCGGTTTTCCCCTGGCCGCCGCGAACTCGACGTGGTCGCGCAGCCCCAGGGGCTGTTCCACGTGTTCGGCGAAAGTGTTTCCCGGTGGCTGGTCGTAGGAGTCCATGCCGATGATGTCCACCACGTCGTCACCCGGATAGCACTCCGTCCACGGGATCGCGTCGGTGCCGCGATTCGGCGCGAAATCGAAACGGAATTCCTGGCCCGGAACCGAGCGCATCACGGTGACGATCCGCCGCCAGTACTCCTTCCACGCCTCCGGGTCCGGGCCGCAACGGTGCGTGTAGGTGGTGCCGTTCATCTCCCAGCCCAGCACGATCACGGTGTCCGACAGGCCGAGGGAGACCAGGCGTTCGGCGAGGGTGCGGAACCGCTGGTCGTGGGCGCCGCGCGCCCCGGCCGACAGCGACCGGGCCACGGCGCGGTCCGGCACCCGCTCCTCGCTGCGCTCCAGCATCGGCACGTTCAGCACGAACATCCGCTCCGGCGCGCCCCGACGCCACTCCGCCCAGGGACGCAGGAACTCCGGCCGGCCCTCGATGTTGACCCACCGATCACCGGGCAGGTAGGTGTGGCCGACGGTCATCTCGGGGCCGTTCAACCACTCCTGGAAGCGGCCGGAGCGCAGGATGCCCTCGGGGCCGGAGCCGAGGAACGCGCCGAAGGCGGTTCCGGCGGGCGTGCCGCCGTCCCCCGCCGGTTCGGGCTCCCGCGGCCCCGGGGTCTCCTCCGGCCGCTCCGGCTCCTGCGCCGCCGGGGGTTCCGGTTCCGGCGGCGGTTCGCCCGTCGCCGGTGGCGCGGGGGCCAGGAGCAGCATCGCGAGGACCGCGCCCACGGCGGGTCCGCCGATTCCCCACGGCATGATTCCTCCCTCTTGTCGGTGGTGCCCGGTGGTGTTCGGTGGTGTCACCGACGGTCGGCCCCCGTCGGGGGCGCGTCCGGTGCGTCCGGGCCGGCGCTTTCGTCGAGGGGATCCGACCCGAAGCCCTTCGTTTCCCGGCATCGACACGGATATTTTTCCTCGCCGCCCCTATTTCGCGCACGGTCCGTCACCCCGTCGGCGGAATATCCTCCGAAAACGGTTCCGTGGCGGCGCGAGGGATTCGGGATCAATCAGAAGATCTCCACAATGGGCTGCACGAACGCTTTCCGGTAGTCCGATCGGGGCGCCAAATGCCCGAACGGATCGGAACCGTGAAGGATGCCGTCCCATGGGATCGCTCGACACGGCCGTGCCCGCCCTTTTGTTCCGCCTCGATCGGAACCCCTTCCACCACGGTTCCCTCGGGGCCGCCCGCTCCCTGGGGCGGGCCGGGGTACCGGTGCACGCCTTCACCGAATCCGTCCACGGGCCACTGGCCTCCTCCCGCCACGTGCGGCGGGTGTACCCGATGCCCCCCTCCGGCTCCCCGCCCTCCCTCGACGCGATCGAGCGGGTGCTGGGGCGGGTGGCCGGACGCATCGGACGCCCCGCCGTACTGATTCCGATGGACGACGCGGCGGCCGTCGCCGCCGACCTCCTCGCCGAGGAGCTGACCGACCGCTTCCTGCTGCCGGGTGGGGGAGGCGTCACCGGCCTGCCCGAGCGGCTCGCCGACAAGGCCGAGCTGGTCGGCCTGTGCCGCGAGCTCAACCTCCCCCACCCCGACACCTACGCCCCCGCCACCGAGGAGGAGGTGCGGGCGGTGGTCGCCGAGCTGGGGCTGCCGGTGATCGCCAAGTGGAGCCGCCCCGCGCTGCTGCCGACCGGTTCCGGGTTGCGCAGCACCACCCTGGTGCACAGCCGGGACGAACTGCTGGGACTGATCGACCGCACCGGGGAGGCGGGCAGCCGGCTGCTGGTGCAGCGCGTGCTGCCCGGCGGCCCCGGCGCGGACTGGTTCTTCCACGGCTGCTTCGGCGAGGGCGGCCGACTGCTGATGGGCGGCACCGGCCGCAAGGAACTGGCCTGGCCGCCGCGCGCCGGTCTGACGGCCGTCGGGAGCTGGCTCCCCCATCCGGCGATCGAGCGGGCGGCGACCCGGCTGGCCGCCCGGATCGGCTACCGGGGTGTCCTGGACCTGGACTTCCGTCGGGACCCGGAGACCGGGGACCACCACCTGCTGGACGCCAACCCCCGGCCGGGCGCGCAGTTCCGGCTGTTCACCGACCGCACCGGTCTGGACGTGGTGCGGGCCCTGCACCTGATGGCGACCGGTCGCCCGGTGCCGCGCGCCGTGCCGGTGCCGGGGCGGCTGTTCGTCACCGAGAACTACGGCCTGCTCTCCGCCCTCGCCGGCCCGCCCCGACGCGGGTCCGGCTCCCGCGCCGGCGCGGCGCCGGCCGCCTGCCCCGGCGGGGCGCCGCTGCGGCTGCGGGCGGGCGGCCCGTCGTGCCGGGTGGAGACGGCGTGGTTCGCGCCGGACGACCCGGTGCCGTTCGTCGCGATGACCGCCGGTTGGTTGCGGCGGGCGGCGGAGAAGGGGCTGCGCCCGCTCCGGGAGCGGATGGCGGCCGGGGCCGCCGCCCGCGCCGACGAAGCCGCCCGGGCCGCGGCGGAGGCCGCCCCGACCGGCACCGCCCCGGTCACCGGGGTCGGCGCGGCGGGCATGTCCCGGCCCGCCCGCCCGTCGCGGCGCGAGGCACCCGGACGGGCCGCCGTCCGCGCGCTGCGGCCCGTCCGGGACCACTTCTCCGCCTGATCC
>NZ_VKHS01000278.1 GCF_014141525.1 Streptomyces calidiresistens | reverse complement strand
GCACCCGGACGTGCCCGGACGGGTGCCGAATTGATCACATCCGCACCCCCGGTCCCGGCCGCCCCGCACCCCGTCGATACCATGTCGGGCGGCCGGTGGACCGTCTCCGGCCGGGCCCGCGGACCTCACCTGGAACAGGAACGGCCGGCAGGCCCCGACATCCGCTCCCGGAGGGTTTTTCCGTGCCGGCTGGAACGCTGTACCGCGGCCGGGAAGGCATGTGGTCATGGGTGGCTCACCGAGTCACCGGTGTCCTCGTCTTCTTCTTCCTGTTCGTCCACGTACTCGACACCGCACTCGTCCGCGTCTCCCCCGAGGCGTACGACCAGACCATCGCCGTCTACAAGACGCCACTCGTCGCTTTCATGGAGTACGGCCTGGTCGCCGCCGTCCTCTTCCACGCCCTCAACGGCCTGCGGGTCGTGGCGGTGGACTTCTGGAGCAAGGGCGCCCGGTACCAGAAGCAGATGCTGTGGACCGTCATGGCCGTCTGGGGCCTGCTGATGGCCGGCGCCGCGTGGCCCGTGCTGGGTCACGCCTTCCGCGAGCTGTTCGGGAGCTGATCGAGAATGTCCACCGAAACCACCCCCGCGAACAGCGGCACGGCCGGCGAGCGCCCCATCGGCCCGGACAACCCGGCCCCGGTGATCGAGCCGCCGCGCACCCGCACCGGGCGCTCCCCGCGCTCGACCCGCACCAACTTCGAGTTGCACGGCTGGCTGTTCATGCGGCTCTCCGGCATCCTGCTGGTCTTCCTGGTGCTCGGGCACCTGTTGATCCAGCTGGTGCTGGACGGTGGCGTGAGCAAGGTCAGCTTCGCGTTCGTCGCCGGCCGCTGGGCCTCCCCGTTCTGGCAGGTCTGGGACCTGCTGATGCTGTGGCTGGCCATGCTGCACGGCGCCAACGGTCTGCGGACGATCATCAACGACTACGCCCAGCGGGACAACACCCGCTTCTGGCTGAAGATGCTGCTCTACACGGCGACCGTCTTCACCATCCTCCTGGGCACGCTGGTGATCTTCACCTTCGACCCGAACATCCGCTGACGCACCGGGGCTGACGACTCATGCAGACACACAAGTACGACACCGTCATCGTCGGCGCCGGCGGCGCCGGGATGCGGGCGGCCATCGAGGCCACCAAGCGCAGCCGCACGGCCGTGCTGACCAAGCTCTACCCCACCCGCTCCCACACCGGCGCGGCGCAGGGCGGCATGGCCGCCGCCCTGGCCAACGTCGAGGAGGACAACTGGGAGTGGCACACCTTCGACACCGTCAAGGGTGGTGACTACCTGGTCGACCAGGACGCCGCGGAGATCCTGGCCAAGGAGGCCATCGACTCCGTCCTCGACCTGGAGAAGATGGGCCTGCCCTTCAACCGGACCCCCGAGGGCACCATCGACCAGCGGCGCTTCGGCGGCCACACCCGCAACCACGGCGAGGCGGCCGTGCGCCGTTCCTGCTACGCCGCGGACCGCACCGGCCACATGATCCTCCAGACGCTGTACCAGAACTGCGTCAAGGAGGGCGTGGAGTTCTACAACGAGTTCTACGTCCTGGACCTGCTGCTCAACGAGGTCGACGGGGTCAAGAAGGCCGCCGGCGTCGTCGCGCTGGAGCTGGCCACCGGCGAGCTGCACGTCTTCCAGGCCAAGGCGATCGTCTTCGCCTCCGGCGGCACCGGCAAGTTCTACAAGGTGTCCTCCAACGCCCACACCCTCACCGGTGACGGCCAGGCCGCCGCGTTCCGGCGCGGACTGCCGCTGGAGGACATGGAGTTCTTCCAGTTCCACCCGACCGGCATCTGGAAGATGGGCATCCTCCTCACCGAGGGCGCCCGCGGCGAGGGCGGCATCCTCCGCAACAAGGACGGCGAGCGCTTCATGGAGCGCTACGCGCCGACCATCAAGGATCTCGCCCCGCGCGACATGGTCTCCCGGTCCATCTACACCGAGATCCGCGAGGGCCGCGGCTGCGGCCCCGACGCCGACCACGTGTACCTGGACCTCACCCACCTGCCGCCGGAGCAGCTGGACGCCAAGCTGCCGGACATCACCGAGTTCGCGCGCACCTACCTCGGCATCGAGCCCTACACGGACCCGATCCCGATCCAGCCCACCGCGCACTACGCGATGGGCGGCATCCCGACCAACGTCAAGGGCGAGGTGCTGATCAACAACACCGACATCGTCCCCGGCCTGTACGCCGCCGGCGAGGTCGCGTGCGTGTCGGTGCACGGCGCCAACCGCCTGGGCACCAACTCGCTGCTGGACATCAACGTCTTCGGCCGCCGGGCCGGCATCGCCGCCGCCGAGTACGCGGCGACCGCCGACTTCGTCGAGCTGCCGGAGGCCCCGGAGAAGTTCGTCGCCGACGAGGTCACCCGGATGCGGGACGCCTCCGGCGGCGAGAGCGTGGCGGCGATCCGTCGCGAGCTCCAGGAGACGATGGACCGCAACGCGATGGTGTTCCGCACCGAGCAGACCCTCAAGCAGGCCCGCGAGGACATCGTCGAGCTGCGCGCCCGGTACAAGAACGTGTCGGTGCAGGACAAGGGCCGGCGCTTCAACACCGACCTGCTGGAGGCCCTGGAGCTGGGCAACCTGCTCGAACTGGCGGAGGTGCTGGTCGTCTCCGCGCTGGCCCGCAAGGAGTCGCGCGGCGGCCACTACCGCGAGGACTTCCCCGACCGGGACGACGTCAACTTCATGCGGCACACCATGGCGTACCGCGAGGTCGACTCCGAGGGCAACGAATCGATCCGGCTGGACTACAAGCCGGTCGTCCAGACCCGCTACCAGCCGATGGAGCGCAAGTACTGATGAGCACCGCGACCGTGGAGAAGGAGACGACCGGCGCCCCCGACGGGGGTTCGGCCGCCTCCCACAAGATCTCCGTCACCTTCCGCCTGCGCCGCTTCAACCCCGAGGTCTCGGCCGAGGTCACGTGGCAGGACTTCCGGATCGACATCGATCCCAAGGAGCGGGTCCTGGACGCCCTCCACCAGATCAAGTGGGAGGAGGACGGCACCCTCACCTTCCGGCGCTCCTGCGCGCACGGCATCTGCGGCTCCGACGCGATGCGCATCAACGGCCGCAACCGGCTGGCGTGCAAGACGCTGATCAAGGACCTGAACCCGGCCAAGCCGATCACGGTGGAGCCGATAAAGGGCCTGACGGTCCTCAAGGACCTCGTGGTGGACATGGAGCCGTTCTTCCAGGCCTACCGCGACGTGATGCCGTTCCTGATCACCAGCGGCAACGAGCCGACGCGCGAGCGCCGGCAGTCCGCCGCCGACCGCGAGCGGTTCGACGACACCACCAAGTGCATCCTGTGCGCCGCGTGCACCTCCTCGTGCCCGGTGTTCTGGAACGACGGCCAGTACTTCGGCCCGGCGGCGATCGTCAACGCGCACCGCTTCATCTTCGACTCGCGCGACGAGGGCGGGGAGCAGCGGCTGGAGATCCTCAACGAGAAGGAAGGCGTGTGGCGCTGCCGCACCACCTTCAACTGCTCGGAGGCCTGCCCGCGCGGCATCGAGGTCACCAAGGCGATCCAGGAGGTCAAGCGGGCGATCATCACCCGCCGCTTCTGATCGGCTTTCGGGAAGCACCCCCGGAGGGCCGGACCGCGCACCCGCGCGGCCCGGCCCTCCGGCCGTTCGGGGGTGGCGCGGGGCCCGGTGGCGCCCCCTCGCCGACGGCGTGAGCCGGTGGGACCGAGCGGCCCCGGTATGGCTCCCGGAGGGGGGGTCACCGCCTCAGGGATCGCTCGGCCCGGGCGAGTCGGAAGCGGAGGCGCAGGTCCCTCACGGCGACCACGGCCATGGTCACCGCGAGGGCGAACTGCACCACGGCCCACAGCCACTGCCATCCGCCGATGCCGGCGGCCCGTACCCCACCGCCGAACACGAACGGCGCCCCGAACATCATGAGCACCGGGACGCCCGAGTCCGGGAGTCGGGGGGATTCCGGGTTCCCGCTCATCGGGTTTCCGCCTTCCGGGTCGTCTTCTCGTCGAGGGGGCCGAGGGGCCCCGCATCGGCCGGTGCCGTGCCCCCTCGGACGAAGCGGCGCGGCACCGCCGCGAAGAGGACCGCCACGGGCAGGGCGAGGATCGCCACCGGTGGCACGGCCGCTTCCAGCGAGCGCGCGAGCAGGTGTGGCCACGACATCGCTCCTGCCGGACCCGAATTCCCGACCACCGCCGTGGTCACCGCCGCCACCGTCACGGCCACCACGGCCCCGGCCACGGACGCCGCCCAGAACACGAACGCGGCGGTCGGCCGCCGACGGCCGTCTCCCGACGGCGCTCGGGTGATGGCGTACGCGAGGGCCGCCGTCACCGTGAACAGCACCGCGTACTGGAGGCCTCGCGCCCACCCGGGCAACAGGGGGTGCCCCGGGACGGGTTCGATCATCGTCACCCGGGGCGACGGGACCCGACTCCAGGCGAGCGTCCAGGAGTGGACCCGCTCACCCCACGGATTCACCACGAAGCCGCCCCGGACGGGGCTCTCCGCCATACCGATCACGAGGAGCAGGAGGGTCAACGCCACTCCCCCGACGATCGCCGGTAACCACGCCCGTCGCGGCCCCATCCCGTCCCCCTGTCACGGCCCGGGCCCGGCGATTCCCGAGCGCCGGCCTCATTGTCCCCCGGCGGAGCGCAGCGGTCCGGGCGGGAATCCAACGGCGTTCGGCCCCGGGCCCGCCCCGCGAACGCCTGTCTTCCGCACGGGTCGCCGGTCGGCCACCCACCGGCCGCGGGAGGACGACCTCGGCGCCCGCGATACGGTCACGGTTCAACCACTGTGCCGGGGAAGGGTGTTGTTCGTGCGCCAGGCGTCCTCCGACCCATTGGGCCCCGCCGACGCCGACACCGGGGAGAAGCACGACACGTCCGTCTCGTACGGATACGCCGGCGTGTGGGGGGCCCACCGGGTGGCCTTCGTGGTGGCGATGGGGATCACCGGCCTGGCCGTCGTGATCTTCCTGCTCACCTTTCTCCCCGGCGAGGAGATCCGCGTCCCGGGGGCTTTCTTCCTCGTACCGCTTCTCGTGCTGTTCCTGATGCTCTTCATCGGGTTCTTCACCGTCGCCGGGCGGGTGCACGGTCTGCTCGGCGGTTGGGACGTGGTACGGATCCTGTGGACCCTGCCCCGGTGGCTCAAGATCTCCTACGCCCTTCTGCCCTGCCTGGCGGTCGTCGGGATCCTCACCTCACCCACCGGCACGAAGAACGTGGCCCGGGACGGTGACGAGTACTACATCCCCCCACGCGGCTCGTACAGCGACGCCGAGCGGACACCCGTCACCGAGGCGGAGTACCACCGGAGCTCGCGTGAGGGCGCACGGCTCACCACCGTCGTGACCATGCTCGTGGGCGGCGGCGTCGGTCTGGGCACGATCGTCTCCGCCTCGGTCACCGCCGTGTACCGGCGCGCGGAGGAGGCCGTATCCGCGGCGGAGTTCGTCGGGGAGGGAAACGAACCCGGGGATCGGGCCACGGGGTACCGCCCGCCGCCCGCCTGAACGACGGCGGGCCACGTCCCGGTCAGGGGCGGCAGGCGGTGCAGTGGGTGCGGGTGGTGCTGCGGAAGGCGACCTCGTGGCAGCCGGCGCAGGTGCGGATGGGCGGACGCCCGTGCTCGGGAGCCGGCGAATCCGCCGGTGGCCGGAAGCGCGGGGCGGGGAGGTGGGTGCGCAACCGGTGCCCGAGGAGCGCGGCGGGGCGGGAGAGGAAGGCCGCCGGGAGGTTGTTGATCAGTGCGTGCACGACCTCCCCGGGGGTCGCGCCGGCGGTGAACCAGCGCTCCACGACGGGGGCGAGGGCGTGCGTCTCGGCGGCGGAGAGGCACAGCCGGGGGTCGTGCCGGCGCAGCCCGGCCAGGAGTGCCACCGCCCGCCCGGAAGGCTCGGGACCCGGGGTGGGAGACCCGGTCGCGCGGTGGTCGGCCGCCGGCGGACGCGGCCGGGGCACCGGGAGCGGCACCGGGACGGGCGGTGCGACGACGGTCGTGGAGGCCGCCGGGGCGGACGCGGGGACGGCGGCTTTGCCGTCCGGCGCCGGGGCGGCGGTCGTGGGTCCCGGAGAGACGAACGGCGCTCCGGGAACCCGTGCGGGTGCGATGGCGGAGGAGGGGGCGAACATCCCCGGCCCGGCACCCGCCCCGGGGGCGGTACCCGCCGACGCGGCGGGCGACGGCCCCGGGGACGACCCGGACACGGCGATCGATGG
>NZ_VKHS01000277.1 GCF_014141525.1 Streptomyces calidiresistens | reverse complement strand
GCCCCTCCGGCATCCCCGGCCCCTCCGGTCCCTACGGCTCGTCGGCGCCCCTGGCCCGCAGCAGCGGGACCTCCCCGTCGATCGGCAGCAACTCCGCCGTGGCCGACCACCCGGAGCGGGCCGCGGTCCCCGCCGAGCCCACCGCCGCGTGCGGCTGGGCCGGCGTCTCGCACCATCCCGTGGGGTGGGGTTCGGCGAACGCGCACACCCGGGTCACCACCTGCCCGTCCGGGCGGGTCAGCGAGAGCTCCACCCGAAGCGGTCGGCCGTCGTCGTTGCGGTGCGAGACCCGGGCCCGGGTGCCCTCCCGGTCGGTCACCACGCACGCCCTGGCCTCCACGCCGACCGGGGCCGTGACGGGCGGTCCGCACCGGACCCCGCCCACGCCGCCCGGCCCCTCCGCGCCGTCGCGCGGTCCCGGTGGGGCGCCGGCGGGCGCGAGCCCTCCTGCGGCTCCCCGGTCCCGGTCGTCGGCCTCCGACCCGGGGTCGGGGTCGTACCCGGGCCCGGCGGCGGAACCCGGGTCGGTTCCCCGGACCCCGGGCTCCGGGACCGGGGCCTCCTCGGCCACCGGCACGGGCTGCGGCGCCCCACCGGCCCCGAGCGGGTCCGGAGGTCCGTCGGGCGCGAGGCCGCCCACCCAGATCAGGGGCAGCGCGATCACCGCCACCACGGCGGCGGTGACGGCGCGGGAGCCGGGCACGGCCCGGTCCTCCCCGTCCCGGGCGGGATCGTCCCCGTCCCGGCCGACCGGCGTCGGAGCCGGAGCCGGAGCCGGAGCCGGGGTCGGGGTCGGGGGTCTGGAGGGAAGCGGATCGGGTTCGGCGGACGGTTCCCGCTCCCGGGCACCGCGTCCGGGGACGGACGGCTCCGGTTGCGGTTCCGGTGGGGACGGCGACTCTGCCGGCACGGGATTCCCCCTGCGTTCGCGGGCGGACCACACCCCGGGGACGATAGGTCGCCCCGCCGGAGGGGCCGCACGACGCACCCGAGCGAAGAGGTCGGTGACCGGACCGGAGGACGCGGGTACCGCCGAACGGATGATCGGAAGGGCCCCGGAGTCGGCCGGGGCGCACACCCGGGGGGTGCGCCGCCGGTCTCCCCGGGCGCCGCGCGGCGCCCGGCGCCCGGGACGGGGACGGCCGCTCGGAAAGGGGCCCGCTCAGTGCGGCAGGCGACTGCCGGGCTCGGTGCGGCCGGCGGCCAGGGCCGCGCCCAGCAGATCGGCGGCCCGGGGCAACCACACCGGCCCCGTGCAGTCACCGGCCACCGGCGGTCGGACCCAGCGCAGTCGGCCGCCGCGCACCGGGGTGGGCGGCAGGGCGATGTAGCCGCCGGCGCCGTGGAAGCGGACGGACGCCGGGACCCGGTCGGTACGGGCGTCCTCCGTGGCGGCTCCGGCCTCGGCGGAGGGGGGCAGCGCGGCGTCCATCAGCGAGCACAGCAGTTCGCCGAGTTCCGGCAGGTCGTAGGGGGCGACCAGGAGGAGGTACCGGCCGGGGCCGGCGATCACGGGGCCGACCCGCACGCCGAGCCGGCCGAGGTCCGCCAGGGCCCGGCGCCCGGCCGTCGCGGGGAGGCCGATCGCGCACGGGGCCCGGCCCCCGGTGGGCATCACCACGGGCGCCTCCGGGCGCCGGGTCCACCACCAGCGGATCATCCGGACATCGGTGGTGGCGGCCAGCGCCTCCGGGTCCAGGGGGTGGGCACCGGGGGCGGCGCACCCGGGGCGTCCGCACTCGCAGCGGCCGTCCGGCCGCATCCCGACCCCGGGGAGGACGGGCCATCCCCACTGTCGGGCGCAGCGCAGCGCCGCCTCCCGGGGCGTCCGGGTCTCTCCGCTCCTGCCATCGAGAATCTCGCGCACCGCGGTGGTTCCTTTCGCTCGCACCCGGGACCGGCGGCCGTGCCGGTCGCTTCCACCTCCGCCGGCCCGGGGCGGGTCCCCGCGGGTGGGGACACGCCCGTCGTGGTCGGCGCTCCGCCGTGGGTCGGTCCCGGTCTCCCGCCGGGCGCCGGTGCCCACGTCTCGTTCCTCCGCCCTCCCACCTCCGTTCCGTCCGGTGGTCTCCGGACCTCGCGGTGCGCCCGGGGGCGCGCCGGTGCGGATCGGGTCGTGCCCGGCACGTTCCCGGCGCTCGGCCGGTACGTCTCCGGTCACGCCTCCGGCACCGGTTCCGGTTCCGGAGTGTCCGGTTCCGGAACGCGGCCCGCCGGGGCGCGTCGTGCGGTCCTGCGGTCGTACTGCGGCTCCGCGGTCATCCCGTCGGCGGGGTGACCGCCCGGGTGCCCCGCGATCGGGGGATTCCCTCCCCCACCCTGCGGTGGGCCGGTGGGCCGGCGACAGGGGCGCGGGCCGGCGCGGGCCGACACCTTTCGGCACGGCACCGCCGACACCCGCGGGCGAATCCCACCCGTCGGACTGATGTGCGACACCGTGCCCCGGGGAGCCGGTCCGTCACGGGTCGCGCGCTCCCTCGACGCGGTCCCCTCCGGCACCCCGCCGTCCACCCTCCGGACAGTACCGCTTTCAACCGTCGCCGGCGGGCGGCTTTGTCCCGGGAGAGTGGACAATCGACTCCCGCGCCGGCCGCGGAATCCCCGCAACGACGGGGAACCACGCGGGGAACACCGCCCCGGGGGTCGGCGTCAGTGGACCGCATCCGGAGCGGGCGACAGGGATCTTTGCGCCACACCGGCGCGCACCCCGTGGCGCACCCCCCGAACGCGTGCCCCGCCGGCCGGGCGGTATGCACGGAGCGGGAGGAACCCGCCGCGCGCCGCGCCTCCGCCGACGACGGCCGAGGGAACAATGCTGGACATCCCACAACAAGCACGTGTAGATGTGGAATGTCTCCATAGGGACGCCCATGACATGGGGGTTTGCGATGCTATTGCGAGGAAAACCCGCGGCGGAAGCCGATGATCATGAATAGCCCCTCCGCTCCGAAAGTGGCCGGAAGCCGGCACCCCGTTCCGCTCGTGTCGGACACTGCGGGGAATGCCGAGGGGGCGGTCCCGCCCGTCGGGACCGGGTCCGGTTCCGACGACGCCGCCTCCGTCGCCTCCCCGGTCGGGCATCCCGGCGCCGCGCAGGACCGTCTCGCGGCGTGGATCGCCGACCTGACGGGCCTGCACGAACTGCTCGAACGCCTGTGCCGCACCACCACCCCGGAAGCGGCCCTGCGGGAGACCCTGCGCGCCGGGGCGGGGCTCGCCGGCGCGCGGCGCGGCATGCTCGCCCTGCGCCCCACCGAACCCGGCGCCCCCGAGCGGACCGTCGGTTTCGGCCTGGCCCCCTGCGACCTGGGCGCCATGGAGACCGTTCCCCGCTCCTCCGACCCCTGCGCGCGCCTCCTCGACGAGGTCCTCCCGACGCCCCCCGGCGACGGTCCCCCGGCCGGGGGCACCGCCCCCGGCGAGGACGGTCCGCCCGGCACCGCGGAACCGGCGGCCGAGATCACGCTGCCGGACATCGCCGCCGGCTACGCCCAGCCGCTCACCGTCGAGGACGGTCGCCGGATCGGCGCCGCCGTGTGGTTCTACGACGAGCCCGGCGTGCCCGACGCCCGCCGACGCCACCTCCTCGCCCTCTACCTGCGACAGGCGGGTGCCCACATCGCCAACCGACTCGAACTCTCCCGGGCCCGCAGCGCGGTGCGGGAGGTGCGCGAGGGGTTGCTGCCCCGGTGCCTGCCCCACCTGCCCGGGGTCGCCCTGGCCGTCCGCCGCCTGCCCGGCGGCACCACCGGCCCGGGGGGAGCCGGTGGTGCCCGGGGCACCGAGGACCTCCACGGCACCGGGGAGAACGGCGACACCGACTGCGGCACCTTCCACGAGGCGCTGGCCCTGCCCGAGCAGGCGCTCGGCCTGGCCATGGGCTCGATCACCGGCACCGGACCGCGCGTCGTGGCCGCGATGGGCCGGCTGCTGGCCGGGCTGCGCGCCTACGCGGTGATGGAGGGCGAGGACCCGGTGGCGGTCCTGTCCGACCTGGAACTGCTGCTGCGCGTCACCGAATCCGTGCGGTGCGCCACCGCCCTGTTCGGGTACGTCGAGCCGGCCAACCGGCGGCTGGTGATCGCCTCCGCCGGCCACCCGCCCCCGTTGATCGTCGGCGACACCCGGGTGCAGTACGCCGAGACCACCCTCTCCGCGCCGCTGGGCATGCTCACCTGCTGGGAGGCCCCCAGCGTGGAGGTGGAGCTGCGCCCCGGTGAGACGGTGCTGCTGTGCAGCGAGGGACTGCTGCGACGGCTGGACGGCGGCGGTGGGGCGGGTACCGGGTCGATGGACCGCGCCTTCGCCCGGCTGCACGCCACGGCGGCCCGCGCCCCCGCCTCCGTGCGGCGGGACCCCGGGGCGCTGGCGGACCACGTGCTGGCGTCCCTGCCGGCGGCCGACCCGACCGGGTGCCGACCCGGCGGGAGCCCCGGCGACGCGGTGGTGCTCGCGGCCCGCTTCTGAACCCCGGCCGGGGTCCCGGGCCCGTCGCCGCCCTGTCGGGCCCGGGACCCCGGCCATACGATGGGAAACGGTCCCCGACCGGCACCCCATCCGAGGAGGCACCCACGTGGCCGAGGAGCAGAACCCGACCGTCCCCCCGACCCCGGAGACCCCGGCGGTCGCGGAGACGTCGGCACCCCCGTCCGATCCGTCCGACGCGCCCGGGACCCCCGCCGAGGGGGACGCCGAGGGGACGGAGGCACCCGCGCCGCGCAAGAACGGTCTCTCCCGCACCGTCTCCGACGAGCTGGCGGCCAACATGCGCTCCGGCTGGGCGGACACCGAGCAGCGCGACCTGGAGCCGATCGCCCAGGCCGAGCACACCGCCCGCCGCCGGGCCGAACTGTCCGCCCGGTTCCCCGGCGAGCGCCTGGTGGTGCCGGCCGGCGTGCTGAAGACCCGCTCGAACGACACCGACTACCCCTTCCGCGCCGCCGTCGAGTACGCCTACCTCACCGGTGACCAGACGGAGGCGGGCGTGCTGGTGCTGGAGCCCACCGACTCCGGCCACGAGGCCACCCTGTACCGGCTGCCGCGCTCGGACCGGGAGAACGGCGAGTTCTGGCTCGGCGGGCACGGCGAGCTGTGGGTCGGCCGGCGGCACAGCCTCACCGAGGCCGAGCGGCTCTACGGCATCCCCTGCGCCGACGTGCGCGAACTGCCGGAGAAGCTGCGGGAGGCGACCGGCCCGGTCCGGGTGGTGCGCGGACACGACAGCGGCGTGGAGCGGGCACTGCACGACAAGGTGACCGCCGAGCGGGACGCCGAGCTGACCACCTTCCTGTCCGAGATGCGGTTGGTGAAGGACGAGTTCGAGATCGCGCAGCTGACGTACGCCTGTGAGTCCACGGCGCGCGGTTTCGAGGACGTCGTGCGGGTGCTGGACCGGGCGGTGGCCACCTCCGAGCGGTACATCGAGGGCACGTTCTTCCTGCGCGCCCGGGTGGAGGGCAACGACGTCGGCTACGGCTCGATATGCGCCGCCGGCCCGCACGCCACCACGCTGCACTGGGTGCGCAACGACGGCCCCGTGCGGGAGGGCGAGCTGCTGCTGCTCGACGCGGGCGTGGAGACCCGCGAGCTGTACACCGCCGACGTCACCCGCACCCTGCCGATCGGCGGGCGCTTCACCGACCTCCAGCGGAAGGTCTACGACGCGGTGTACGAGGCGCAGGAGGCGGGCATCGCCGCCGTGCGGCCGGGCGCCAAGTACAGCGAGTTCCACGAGGCGGCGCAGCGCGTGCTGGCGACCCGGCTGGTGGAGTGGGGGCTGCTGGAGGGGCCCGTGGAGCGCGCCCTGGAGCTGGGGCTCCAGCGCCGGTGGACCCTGCACGGCACCGGCCACATGCTGGGCATGGACGTGCACGACTGCGCCGCCGCCCGGCGGGAGGCCTACGCCGACGGCACGCTGGAGCCGGGCATGTGCCTGACCGTGGAGCCGGGGCTGTACTTCCAGCCGGACGACCTGACGGTGCCCGAGGAGTACCGCGGCATCGGCGTGCGGATCGAGGACGACATCCTGGTGACGGAGGACGGCAACCGGAACCTGTCGGCCATGCTGCCGCGCACCTCGGAGGCGGTCGAGGCCTGGATGGCGGAGCTGGCGGGCACCGGCGGCACCGCGCCGTGGGACGCCGTCCCGCCGCCGGTGGGCTGAGCGGACCGCTCCGAAGGGCCGGAGCGACCGGGGCGGGGCGCGCGGGGTTTCCCCGTGCGCCCCGCCCCGTGTCGTCGCC
>NZ_VKHS01000276.1 GCF_014141525.1 Streptomyces calidiresistens | reverse complement strand
CCCACCGGCACCCCGTGAGGTGCCGGCCTCCCCGCACCCGGCGCGCTCGGCGCGGGCCGTGCGGTACGCCGTGGTGACGGGTGACGGCCCGTCACCGTCAGCGGGTGTCGGGGGCCTCACCCGGCGCCGGCCTGCATCGACGACCGCGACGAGCCGGTCCGACGGTGATCTCGCCGCCCCGCTCGGCGAGCCGCGGACGGGTGCGACGGCTCACCCCCCGGACATCGCCCGAAGTCGTTCGTTACGGGCGTCCAGCGCCTGCTGGGTAGCGGGCATGATGAGGTCGCCACCGGGTCCGGCGCTGTCCAGGGCACGTGTGGCGTACGGACGCTGGTTGGTCTCGTACTCGTCGAAGGCCGTTTCCAGGTCTCCTTGATGCCTGTGCAGCGCCCGGGCCAGGAGCCAGGTGCCGGTGAGGGCCAGGGACGCGCCGCGGCCGGACAGGTTGGAGGCGCAGTGCGCGGCGTCGCCGACCAGGACGACCCGGCCCTTGTGCCAGGTCGGCATGTGAATCTGGCTGACGGAGTCGAAATACAGTTCCGGATCGTTGCGCACGGCGTCGAGGATCTCGGGAACCAGCCATTCGTCGTGGCCGGCGAACGCGTCGAGCAGGATCCGCCGTTGGGCGTCGAGGTCGCGGTAGTCGTAGTCGATCCAGTCGGAGCGGAAGCTCAGGACGCCGAGCGCGGTGTCGTGGTAACGGGCGATGCCGATCAGGTGACCGGGCCAGTTGAGGAGCAGGCTCTCGCGGTCGCCGCCCCCCTGCGCGGGCAGCTCGGTGAGGGCGACGTAGAAGCCGAGGTGCCTCAGGTAGTCGCTCTCGGGGCCGAACGTGAGCCGGCGGGTCAGCGAGTGCATCCCGTCGGCTCCGACGACCAGGTCGAAGCGGTCCCGCCGGCCGGAGGCGAAGGCGACATCGACGCCGGCACCGTCGTCGTGGAGGTGGGCGATGGATTCCCCGAAGACCAGCGAGGTGGTGGGGGGCAGCGCTTCGTGCAGGACGTGCGCGAGGTCTTCGCGGGGAATTTCGATGTCGTCTTCGGAGTCGCCTATCTCGCCGGCGGGAAGTTCGGCGAGCACGGTGCCGTCGGCGTCGATGAACCGGGCCCGCTCGGTCATGGTGATCCGGCGGGCGTGGATCCGGTCGAGGATGTTCATCGAGCGGGCGACGTCGAGGGCGTCGCCGCGCACGTCGATGGGTGAGCCGTTGACCCGCAGGTGGTTGGCGCGTTCGACGATGATGACGTCGTGGCCGGTGACGCCGAGGTTGATACCGGCGGCGAGGCCGGCCATGCCGGCTCCGGAGACGAGAATGCGCATGTCCTACTCCCATGAGGAACGAGAAGTACCGTGGCTGTGAGGCAGCACGATGCGGAGGGTTTGCCATGGAGACCAGGCCAGCGAGGCGTCGACGTGGGGCCGCGCTCGAAGGTGCGCTGCTCGACGCGGCCTGGGCCGAGCTGAACGAACGCGGCTACGAACTGCTCAGCCTGGAGACCGTCGCCAAGCGGGCGAACACCAGCAAGCCCGTTCTCTACCGTCGCTGGCCGAGCAAAGCCGATTTGGTGTGGGCGGCGCTGCTGCACGTCATTGAGCGGGACCCGATCGCGGTGCCCGACACCGGCACACTGCGCGACGACGTCATCGCGTTGCTGCGGCAGGTCAACGAGCGTCGCGTCGGGCTCGCCTCCGCCCTGCTCGCCCAGCTCGCCGACTTCCATCGGGCGACGGGCACGACCATCGATGATCTGCGTGCGGCCCTGGCGGCGGACCAACGGTCCGCGATGGAGGAGATCGTCGAGCGAGCGGTCGAACGCGGCGAGATCGACCCGGCGGGACTCACCCCGCGCATCATCCGGCTTCCGGAGGATCTCTTCCGGCACGAGCTGCTCATGACCTCACGGGCCGTACCCGACGCGGACGTCCTGGAGATCGTCGACACCATCTTCCTCCCCTTGGTCATCCGCCGACACACAAGAAACCATCCGTATCCAAAGCCAGACTAGTGGGCACCTTTAAGATACGCAAAGTTTCTTAACGGGGTCGCTTCGACGACGGAGAACAGCTCACGGCCCCGCGCGGCGCCGGCCACACCGGCGGCCCGGTCCCCCTCCCGTCCAGTGGCGCGGTGCCGGCGCCTCGTCGACCCCGGCCGACCGCCCCACGACCCGCGGACCCGGACCCGCCGGCACCGCATCACCGGCGCGACCGACATCGCCTGCGCCATCCGACGGGCCAACCGTCGCTCACACGAGTTCATCACCGCGTGACCAGCGGTTACCCGAGGACGCGATGACCCCGGTCGAGCACCCCGCCCACGCGGGATGAAAATGACCGGGTGCCGGGCACCACCGACATTCTCATCCCCGGCAGGATGACGTTCCAGAGCTGGAGCATTGGCCAGGTCGGGCGCCTTCAGCGAGGGAACATATGCCATGCGAATATCAGAGTTTTCATCGCCAAGTGGAAGGCACCGCCTCGATGGGAAGGATGCAATCGGAAAGCATCCATCGCCGCCGAGTGGATCGCCGAAGGGGTAACGGGGCGTCGAGTACCATTTGCCCCCCTCGCCTCGACCGGACGCCACCTCGAAACATGAAGGGGTTCTCGATGAGGGAGGGAATCGTGTTTCCCTGGGGGCTGACCCGTATGGAATCGTATCCGGCCGTCATTCGGGTCGCCGGAAGAGCCGTGATGCTCGATGCCGCGACCCAGACCACCGTGTACCACGACTCCGACGGAAAGATCATCGACATGGGCACCCACGGAACCGGTACGGGCCTGGAAACCAAAACCCGTACCAGTGGTGACGGTCAAGGACCCAACAGCCTGGATCAGGGCAGCGACCAGGAAAGCGATCAGGACCAGCCTTGATCGACTCCCGCCCCGTACTGGTGAACACCCGACTGGACGACCCCACGGCCGACCACGTCATCGGCGAGCTGTACCGCCGGGGAGTACCCGTCGTCCGTCTCGACACGGGCCGTCCCGAGGGGGTGACGTTGACGGTCGGGGCGGGAGCCGGAACCGACTGGCGGGGGACTCTGCGAACTCCCACCCGACAGGTGGATCCGCAGGAGGTCGGAGCGGTGTACCACCGCCGCCCCTCCCCGCCGATGACCCCGCCGCGTACCAATGGGATTTCACCACCGCCCAGATCAGGCACGGCCTGAGCGGTCTCCTGATGGCGCTTCCCGACTGCCTGCACGTGAACCATCCCCACTTCAACGCGGCAGCGGAGTACAAACCCCTCCAACTGTCCACCGCCATCGCCTCCGGGTTCGCCGTTCCCCCTACTCTGATCACCAATGAACCGGAAGCCGCCAGGAATTTCATCCGGACACATCATCCGGTGGTGTACAAACCTCTCCGTCATACCGACTACCGGGAAAACGGAGAGCTGCGAACCATCTGGGTACGCCCCGTGGAAGCCGAGGAGATCGACTCCTCTCTCCACGCCTGCCCCCATCTGTTCCAGAAGCGGGTTCCCAAAATCGCGGACGCGAGGATGGCGGTGGTGGGTGGCGAATCCTTCACCACCCGGATCACTCTCGACGGGGATCATCCCGACTGGCGCATGGACTACTCGCTCGTCTCCTTCTCCCCCACCGAGGCACCCACCGCCGTCCGGAGGAGCGCGGAGCTCTACCTGAGGACTCTCGGTCTCGTTTTCGGAGCCTTCGACTTCGCCATCGACCGGGACGGAACCTGGCACTTCCTCGAGTGCAACCCGAACGGCCAGTGGGCCTTCGTCGACCCCGCCACCACGAGGGAGATCACCGTCGCCCTCGCCGACGTACTGGAAAAGGGCGTTTCCCCATGACCGAGCGGCATTCCCCGACCGTCAACCCGCCTTCCGAGCCCGGGCCCGCCGCCACCGGCCCCGGTGACGACCTCGCCGCGCGGCTGCGCGGGAAGTTGGCGGACGAGTTGCGGCAACGGGGGGATCTGCGCTCCCCGGAGTGGCGGGAGGCCGTCCTGCGGGTGCCCCGGCACGTTTTCGTCCCCGCCTTCTTCCAGCGGACGGACGGCCCGGGCCCGACCACCTGGACACCCCGCGTCGGGGAGAGCCCAAAGGAGAAGTCGTCCTCCCACCTGGAGGCCGTCTACTCCAACACCACTCTGGTGACCCGCCTCGACGGCGACCGCCGCCCGGAGGACGTGGAGGGGCCGGTGACGGGCACCCCCACCTCGTCCTCCACCCTGCCGGGCCTGGTGGTCCGGATGGTGGAGGACTCCGGCGTCCATCCCGGGGACCGGGTGCTGGAGATCGGCACCGGCACCGGCTACTCCACCGCCCTGCTGTGCGAGCGCTGCGGGGACGAGGCGGTCACGTCGGTGGAGTACGACGCCCGGTCCGCCCGCTCGGCCCGGGACGCGCTGGCGACCACCGGCCGGCACCCGAACCTGGTGGTCGGCGACGGGCTGCTCGGCCGTCCGGAGGGCGCCCCCTACGACCGTCTCATCGCCACCTGTTCGGTGCGGCACGTCCCCGCGCCCTGGCTGGAGCAGGTCCGTTCCGGCGGGACCCTGCTCGTGCCGCTCTCCGGTTGGTTGCCGGCCCACGGCCTGGTCCGCCTGACCCGGGGAAGGAACGCGGGCGAGGCGAACGGCGAATTCCTGCCGGGCTGCGTCTCCTTCATGGGGGCGGCGGGGCACGCCGCCCCCGCCGTGCAGGGCCTCGCGAACCTCTTGAACCGGGAGGACGCCGGCGAGCGGGCCACCGACCACGGACCGGCCGTGCTGGAGGACTGGACCACGACCTTCCTGATCCAGTTGGCCGCCCCGACCGCCCGTCACCTCGGCACCCCCGCCGGGGACGGCACCTTCCGGGAGCACCTGGTGGACCCCGCCACCGGTTCCTCCGCCACCCTCCTGCCCGACGGGCGGGGCGGTCACCGGGTCCGGCAGTCGGGGCCGGTGCGGCTGTGGGACACCGTGGAGGAGACGCTGAACCGCTGGGAGCGGGCGGGAAGGCCGGATCAGGCACGGTTCGGGATGACGGTCACCGGGGGCCGGCAGTGGGTGTGGGCGGGGAGCCCGGACGGTCCCCGCTGGGAGCTGCCGACGGACGTGCCGACCGGCTGAGCCGGCCGCGCCGGGACTTCAGCCGCCCGGGGAGGCGCCGGGGAAGCGGAGCGGGGAGGCACCGGGGAACCGGCCCCGCGACACACGCCCCGGGAAACACCTCGGCCGGGGACGCGAACGGCCCCGGCCGGGAAGGTGGTGTGTCAGGCGACATTCACCCGACGACCCGGCGGGGCCGCTTCGAGCCAGGCGAGGAAGCCGGTGAGGGCGTCCTCGCTCATGCCCAGTTCGAGGTCGGAGCCGTCGTGCCGACAGGTCAGCACGATGGCGCCGGGCAACAGGGCCACTTCCTCGTCGCCCTGTGGGTGCCGCCGCTCGCGTACCTCGATCAGGTCGCGCTCCAGCGACAGGCGCGGTTTCGGCAGATAGGAGAAGACGCGGAACCACTCGATGCGGTCGCCGTTGTAGCGGGCGACACCGTACACCCAGTTCTTGCCGGGTGACTGACCCGGCTCCGGTGGCGTCCACCGGCCGGAGCAGTCGAAGGTGCCGCCGCCCCGCTGGATGACCCGGCGCCGGACGCCGAAGCCCAGCAGTCCGAGCACCACCGCCGCCAGGACGGCGCCGCACACGATCAGAGCGAGGACCATCCCGATCGACCTCCTCGCATCGTCGTTTCGCCTCGTGCCGGACCCGCGCCGGCGGTGTCACGCCCCGCCCTCCCCGGGCGGGTCGCCGTGGACGACGCGCCGGGCGGGGAGGCGTGGTGTCTCAGCGTGTGCCCGCTGCGACGGCCGCCAATCGGATGTGCGCCCGACGCTCGGCCGAGGCGTCCGCGTCCGCCTTGGCCTGCTCCAGGGCGCGCTCCGCCCGCTCGACATCGATCTCGTCGGCGAGCTCCGCGATCTCCGCCAGCAGCGACAGCCTACCGTCAGCGTAGGAGAGGAAACCGCCGTGCACCGCCGCGACGACGGTGCCCTCACCGGCCTCGCCGGTGGTGCGGATGGTGACGGGCCCGGTCTCCAGGACCGACAGCACCGGCTGGTGGTTGGGCATGATGCCGATGTCGCCGGTGACGGTGCGGGCGATGACCAGGGAGGCCTCGCCGGACCAGACCCTGCGGTCCGCGGCGACCAGCTCCACCTGCAACTTGGCCACGATGGCCCCTTCCGAGTGTTCTGTGGGAAGTCCGGGGACCGGACGGGGTGGGGGGCTG
>NZ_VKHS01000275.1 GCF_014141525.1 Streptomyces calidiresistens | reverse complement strand
GTACGGCGGGGGAGAGGGAACCCGCGGCGGGTTCAGACGAGGGCGAGGGATTCGCCCGGCTCCAACCGGAGGTACTCGGCCGCGCCCAACCCCGGCCCGGCCGGTCCCATGTTGCGCCCGTAGACGGTGTGCCCGGCCGGCCCCAGCAGCCCGTCGTGGACCGCCAGCGCCCGGCGCGGCGCGACCTCCCGCACGTAGTCCACCACCTCGGAGAACTTGTTCCACGGGGCGTGCACCGGCAGCAGCAGCGTCTCCACCTCCCGCTCCGGTACGGTCAGCGCGTCCCCCGGGTGGAAGATCGCGCCCGCCGAGCCGTCCGGATCCTCCACGAGGAAACCGACGTTGGCGACCCGCGGCAGGTCGGGGTGGATCACCGCGTGCAGTTCACCGTGCACCTCGATCGGGAAGCCCGCCGGGGTGAGGGTGTCGCCGTCGCCCACCGCGTGCACGCGCCCGGGGAAGGCCGCCGCCATCACCCCGGCCACGGAGCGCGGCGCCCACAGCTCCACCGCCGGGTCCGCCTCCATGGCCGAGCGCAGTCGTCCCTCGTCGAAGTGGTCCGGGTGCTCGTGGGTGACCAGCAGCGCGTCGGCCCCGACCGCCGCGTCCCGCTCCCCGAACGCCCCGGGGTCGATCACCAGGGTGCGACCCCCGTGGACGATCCGGACGCAGGCGTGACCGTGCTTGGTGAGCTCCATGCGGCCATTGTGCTACGGCCCCCCGACAGCCCGCGCGCCGCGCCGCGGCGCGTCCCGCCGACCGACCGGGCCCGCCCCCGGGCACCTCCCTTCCCCGAGGTCACCGACCCCGCGCCGCACCCGATTGGGCAACCGCACAACGGGCCTCCCCGCTCGTTGGTCACCGGCAGCGATTCGGCGATCGGGCATGGACGGGGCGCGGGGCCGGTGCTGGGGTGTGCGGACACGCTGCTGGAAGGGGGTGGCCGATGGAGGCCGCCATTCTGCGGGTGCGCGGACTCGCCGCCGGGTACGGGCCGGTGCACGCGCTCTCGTCCGTCTCCCTGGAGGTGCCCGACGGCGCCGTGACCGCCGTACTGGGCGGCAACGGAGCGGGCAAGTCCACGCTGTTGCGGGCCATTTCCGGCACGCTGCGGTTCCAGGGCGGCGCGATCACCGGCGGGACCATCGAGTTCGCCGGCGAGCGGCTCGACGGCCGCAACGCCGCCCGGGTCGTCGCCGCCGGGGTGGTGCAGGTGCCCGAGGGGCGGCAGGTCTTCGCACGGATGTCCGTCGCCGACAACCTGCGCGCCGGAGCCCTGGGGGCCCGCCACGGTCGCCGGGGCGAGCAGGAGGCCCGGGAGCGGGTGTTCGGCCTGTTCCCGGTGCTCGCCGAGCGGGTCCACCAACGAGCCGGCCTGCTCTCCGGTGGCGAGCAGCAGATGCTCGCCATGGGACGGGCCCTGATGGCCCGTCCGCGTCTGCTCCTGCTGGACGAACCGTCCCTGGGCCTGGCGCCGATGATGGCCGCCCGCATCGCCGACACCATCCGGGAGATCAACGACCAGGGCACCGCCGTCCTGCTGGTCGAGCAGAACGCCGCGCTCGCGCTGAACCTGGCGACCCGGGCGGTGGTGCTGGAGACCGGCACCGTCGCGCTGTCGGGCACCGCCGCGGAACTGGCCGCCAGCGACGAGGTGCGCCGCCGCTACCTGGGGGTCGGCGACGAGGACGCCGCCGCCGACGCGGAGGCCGGGATCCGGGCCGAGCACGACCACTCGGACGGTCACCCGACGCTGCGGAGGTGGGTCGCGTGAACCCCGGTACCCCCGAGGCCCCCGACGCGTCGGTCGGCACCGCCGTCACCGACGCCCCGCCCCGGCTGGAGGTCACCGACCTCACCGTCCGCTTCGCCGGCCTCACCGCGCTGGACGGCGTCTCCTTCGCCGTCGAGCCCGGCAGCATCCACGCCGTCATCGGCCCCAACGGCGCCGGCAAGTCCACCTGCTTCAACGTGCTCTCCGGCGTCTACCGGGCCACCTCGGGCAGCGTGCGGCTCGGCGAGCGGGAACTCACCGGCCTGCCCCCGGAGCGGATCGCCGCCCTCGGGGTGGCCCGCACCTTCCAGAACCTGGCCCTCTCCGACCACGCCACCGTCGCCGACACCATGCTGCTCGGCCGGCACCGCCTGACCCGTACCGGCTTCCTCGCCGCCGGTCTGCGGCTCCCCTCGGCGGTGCGGGAGGAGGCCCGCCACCGCGAGCGGATGCGGGAGATCGCCGCCTTCCTGGGCCTGGGGAAGTACCTCGACGTCCCCGCCGGGATCCTGCCCTACGGCCTGCAGAAGCTGGTCGAACTGGGCCGCGCGCTGTGCATGGAGCCCGAGGTGCTCCTGCTGGACGAACCGATCGCCGGCATGACGCCGACCGAGCGCCGCCACGCGGCCGGGGTCATCGCCGCCGTCCGGGAGAACCTGGGGGTCTCGGTCCTGCTCGTCGAGCACGACATGGGCGTGGTGATGCGCCTGGCCGACACCGTCACCGTTCTGGACTTCGGTCGTCGCATCGCCCACGGCGACCCCGAGCGGGTGCAGAACGACCCCGAGGTCGCCCGCGCCTACCTGGGCACCAACGGCGGAGCCGAGACCAGCTCGGCCACCCCCGTCGCCCATCCCCCGAAGACCACCGACACCACCACGCCCCCGGCCGACGGTCCGGCCCCCGACACCGACGCGCCCGACGCATCCGACGCGCCCGACGGCTCCCCGCCGAACGGCTCCTCGGACGGGGGAGAGGCTGGAGCTTCCCGATGACGACCTTCCTCGAACTGCTGATCACCGGCATCTCCCTGGGCTCCGTCTACGCCCTGATCGCCCTCGGCTTCGTGATCATCTTCAAGTCCACCGAGGTGGTGAACTTCGCCCACGCCTCGCTCCTGCTCGCCGGCGGCTACTTCGCCGTGGTCAGCCGGGACACCCTCGGCTTCTGGCCCGCCCTGCTCGTCGGCATCGCCGGCGCCGCCCTGCTGGGGATGCTCCTGGAATTCCTGATCATCCGGCGCTACCGGGGCCGGGACCACAGCGTGCTGGCGATCGTGACCATCGGCATCGACATCGTGCTGATCACCGAGCTGGCCCGCCGCATCGGCCCGGAGATCTTCAGCTACCGCGACCCCTGGGGCAACACACTGGTGCAGCTCGGCCCGGTGAGCATCCCGCAGACCCGGGTGGCCGCCTTCGTGGTGGCCGGTGCCCTGATCACCGTCTTCCTGCTGGCCTTCCGGTACACCTCCTGGGGCGTGGCCATGCGGGCCGCCGCGGAGGACCGCGGGACGGCGGCCCTGATGGGCGTGCGGCTGGGGTGGATCTCCGCCTCCGCCTGGGCGGTGGCCGGCGCGCTGGCGGCCGTCGCCGCGCTCTTCCTCTCCGTCTTCCCCACCACCGGCCTGGACCGGGAGACCGGCCTGATCGCCCTCAAGGCGTTCCCCGCCGCGATCATCGGCGGTCTGGACTCCACCACCGGGGCCCTCGCCGGTGGCCTCATCGTCGGCGTCACCCAGTCCCTGGCCACCGGATACCAGAGCGAGCTCTCCTTCCTCGGCAACGGCATCGGCGACCTCGCCCCCTACCTGGTGATGGTGGTCGTCCTGCTGATCCGTCCGGCCGGTCTCTTCGGAACGAGGGAGCTGTCCCGTGTCTGATCTGCTCACCCGGGTTCGCCGGGGGGTCGGGGAGAAGGGTCCCGACGGCCCCACCGGCGGACGAACCGGCCGCGCCCCCCGCGACCTGGTCACCCCCGGACTGTGGCTGCTGCTCGGCCTGGTCCTGATGCTCCTGCCCTTCTACCTGGAGGCCTTCTGGCTGCGCGCCGGCCTCTTCGCGATGGCCGCCGCCATCGGCGCCATCGGCCTGAACCTGCTCACCGGCGCGACCGGACAGCTCTCCCTGGGCCACGCCTTCTTCCTGGCGATCGGGGCCTACGGCTACTGCATCCTCGCCGGGGACCCGGACGCCAACCTCGTCGGTTTCGGGATGCCGCCACTGCTCGCGATGGTGCTCGCGGTGCTCCTGGCGGGCGTGGCGGGCGGGATCTTCAGCCCCATCGCCGGCCGGCTGCGCGGCGCCTACCTGGGCATCGCCACCCTGGCGCTGATCTTCATCGGCCAGCACGTGCTGTTCAACGCCCACGACCTGACCGGCGGTTACAACGGCCGGCCGGTCCCGCCGCTGGACGTCTTCGGCTTCACCTTCGACAACGAGCGCGTCATGGTCGCCTCGGTGCCCTTCCAGGCCGTGGAGAAGCTCTGGTACGTGGGGCTGCTCCTGCTGGTCGCCGGGGCGCTGTTCGCCCGCGGCGTCCTGCGTTCCCGGCCCGGCCGGGCGATGAACGCCATCCGCGACCACCGCATCGCCGCCGGCGTGATGGGGGTGCCGGTGGCCCGCTACCGGGGCGCGGTCTTCATCCTCTCCTCGATGTACGCCGGCCTGGCCGGGGTGCTCCTGGCGCTGATCTTCCAGCGCACCGTGCCCAGTTACTTCGGCCTGATCCTGGCACTGGAGTACCTGGCCATGATCGTGATCGGCGGGCTCGGCACGGTGGGCGGGGCCGTCCTGGGGGCGTTCTTCGTCACCGTCATCCCGCAGGTCCTGACCCGCTACAGCGAGGCGCTGCCCCTGGTCTCCGCACCGGGCACCGGCGGCGTCGCGCCCGGCGAGGTCTCCCGCTACCTGTACGGCGCGGCGGTGGTCGCCGCCGTGCTCTTCCTACCCGGCGGGCTGGCGCGCCTGCCCGCCGTCCTGCGGGCCCGAAGGGCCCGACGCAGGGCCAGAACCACCGACACCGGGAACAACATGGAGGTTCCGTCATGAGAAAGCGCAGTGCCTCGTCGGCCGCGGTCGCCGCGGCGACCGTCCTGGCCCTTGCCCTGACCGCCTGCAGCAGCAAGGCGGAGGACGACAACCCGGGCGGCGGGAACGGCGGCGGTGGGGACGCGGGTGACGGCGAGAGCCTCGCCACCGGCCCCGGCGTCACCGACGACACCATCGCGCTGGGCGCGCTCACCGACATGACCGGCCCCTACGCCACCCTCGGTGTGAGCATCACCCAGGCCCAGCAGCTCTACGTCAAGCAGGTCAACGAGGAGGGCGGGATCTGCGAGCGGGACCTGGAACTGACCACCCGCGACCACGGCTACGACGCCTCGCAGGCGATCTCCGCCTACAACGAGCTGGAGCCGAACGTCCTGGCCTACACCCAGTTCATCGGCTCCCCGTTCGTCACCGCGGTCAAGGACCAGGTGGACTCCACCGACCACGCCGTGATCGTGGCCCAGGCCTGGACCGCCGCCCTGCTGGGCAGCGAGTACATCCACATGGTCGGCAGCACCTACGACGTGGAGACGATCAACGCGATCGACTTCCTGGTGGACGAGAAGGGCCTGTCCGAGGGCGACACCATCGGGCACGTCTACTTCGAGGGCGACTACGGCGAGAACGCCCTGGAGGGGGCCCGGTACGCCGCAGAGGAGCTGGGCCTGAGCATCTCCGAGCAGCAGATCAAGCCCACCGACGAGGACATGACGGCGCAGGTCGGCACGCTCGCCCGCGAGGGCGTCTCGGCGATCATCGTCAGCGCCGGTCCGCGCCAGGCCGCCTCGGTGGCGGGTGTGGCGGCGGCGGCCGGGCTGAACGTGCCGATCATCGGCAACAACTCGGCGTTCGCCCCGCAGCTCCTGGCCACCGACGCGGCACCGGCGCTGCTGAACGAGTTCTACATCGCCGCTCCGACCCTGCCCATCGGCTCCGACGAGGAGGGCCCGAGCAGCCTGGCCGAGGCCTACCTGGAGGAGTACCCGGACGCCACCCTGGACAACGGTGTGGTCGCCGGCTGGAACGCCGCCCGCCTGGTCGCCGACGCGCTGCGCATCGCCTGCGACGACAACGACCTCACCCGTGAGGGCGTGGCCGCCGCGATGCAGGAGCTGAACGACTACGACAACGCCTTCGGCATCGTGCACGACTTCTCCGACCCGGCGAACCCCTCGTCGTTGGAGAGCTTCATCCTGACCCCCGACGCCGACACCCCCGGCGGCCTGGTGGTCGAGCGGGAGGCCTTCGTCTCCGAGTTGGCCGAGAGCTTCCCCCGGGAGTGATCCCCCCGCCGGCCGGTGCGCGGTGGTGACCCCGGGCTCGCCGGGCCCCGCCGCCCACCGGCCGGCTCCCGCACCCACCGCCGGTCCCGGACGCGTCGCGTCCGGGACCGGCGGCGTTCCGCCGGGGCGAGCCGATCGGTCC
>NZ_VKHS01000274.1 GCF_014141525.1 Streptomyces calidiresistens | reverse complement strand
GGTCGGGGCGGGGCCGGGCGGAGCCGGTCCGGGAGGCCGCCGCCACGACCTCCCCGGGAAGCCTTTGTACGAATCTACAAGAGGTGCCCTCGGACGTAACACCGACTTGGGTGCTTCGGTGTCTGCCCGCGGAGTCCGGACGGGCGCTGTACTGGGGGTACCCGAACCATCGGGGGCGCGCGGAGCCGTGCCGCACCACCGTCCGGGGGAATCCCGGTGCGCCGGGCGAATCCGGCCGGGACGGCCCCGCGGTAGGGGGTTCGGGGAAACCACGGGGGAACACCCCGGGTTCCTCGGGGCGTCGCCGGGGCCGGACCGGCGGTTCGCGAGAGGATCCGACGGTTCGGCGTCCGGTATCGACCCGGGCCCGGACCGACGGACGACGAAACGGGACCGGGCGGGACGAGGCGGGACCGGGCGGGACGGGACAGGACGAGGCAGGACGAGGGAGAGCGTGACCATGGACTTCCTGCGCCCCGGCGACTGGCGGGAGGCGCTGGCCCTGAGGGCCGAGCGCCCCGGCGCCCTGCCGATCGCGGGCGGCACCGACGTGATGGTGGAGATCAACCACGGCGGGCGCCGCCCGGAGGCGCTGCTCGACCTGTCCGGCATCACCGAGTTGCACGCCGTGGAGCGCGAGCCCGCCGACGGTGGAACCCCCGGGGCCCCCGCCGGCCGGGTGCGGCTGGGGGCCGCCGTCCCCTACACGCGCGTCGTCGCCGAGCTGGGTGCCGAACTGCCCGGGCTGGCCCTGGCCGCCCGCACCGTCGGCTCCCCCCAGATCCGCAACCGCGGAAGCGTCGGCGGCAACCTCGGCGCGGCCTCCCCCGCCGGGGACTGCCACCCCGCCCTGCTGGCCTCCGGCGCCGAGGTGGAGGCGGTCTCGGTGCGCGGTACCCGACACATCCCCGTCGACGACTTCTACCTCGGCGTCAAGCGCAACGCCCTCGCCCCCGACGAGCTGATCCGCTCGGTGCGCGTGCC
Organism: Streptomyces calidiresistens; assembly: GCF_014141525.1. Classification (GTDB taxonomy): domain Bacteria; phylum Actinomycetota; class Actinomycetes; order Streptomycetales; family Streptomycetaceae; genus Streptomyces; species Streptomyces calidiresistens. The sequence continues at coordinate 5,266 of NZ_VKHS01000274.1, read as the reverse complement.
GCGGGCGACCGGCCCGCAGCAGTTCTCCAAGGTCGGTCCGCGCAACGCCATGGTCATCGCCGTGTGCGCGGTGGCCGTCGCCCTGCACCCGGGGCGCGGCGGCGTCCGGGTCGGCATCGGCTCCGCCGCCCCCACCCCCGTGCGGGCCCGGGAGGCGGAGGAGCACATCGCGGGCGTCCTCGCCGACGGCGACCTGTGGGAGCGGCGCGATCCGATTCCCCCGGCCGCAGCCCGCCGCTTCGCCGAGCTGGTGGCCGCGGCCTGTTCCCCCATCGACGACGTGCGCGGCACCGCCGCCTACCGGCGGCACGCCGTGGCGGTGATGGCCCGCCGCACCCTCGGCTGGTGCTGGGAGGCCCACCGCGCCGGCGCGTCCGGGCCCCGACCGGAAGGAGGCGCGCCGTGCGCCTGAGCTGTACCGTCAATGGCCGCCGACGGGTGGCGGACGACGTGTGGGAGGGGGAGAGCCTGCTGTACGTGCTGCGCGAGCGGCTGGGGCTGGCCGGCGCCAAGGACGGCTGCTCCCAGGGCGAGTGCGGCGCCTGCTCCGTCCAGTTGGACGGGCGGCTCGTCGCCGCCTGCCTGGTGCCCGCCGCCACCGCCGCCGGTTGCGGGATCACCACCGTCGAGGGCCTGATCGAGCACGACGGTTCGCCCTCCGACGTGCAGCGCGCGCTCGCCCGCACCGACGTGCAGTGCGGCTTCTGCCTCCCCGGCATGGCGATGACCGTGCACGACCTGCTGGAGGGCAACCACGCCCCCACCGAGTTGGAGACCCGGCAGGCCCTGTGCGGCAACCTCTGCCGCTGCTCCGGCTACCGGGGCGTGCTCGACGCCGTCCAGGAACTGGTGGACGAGCGCGCCGCCCGGACGGCCGAACTGGAGGCCGAGGCCGACCGCCGGGCCGCCGACGAGTGGGAGACCGACCCCGGCGCCGCCCCCGGGGCGCACCGGACCGACCCGAACACCCCGGGAGGCGAGGCGTGAACCGGCAGCAGGACGGAGCGTCGGCCATCACCGTCACCCCCGCCGACGCCCCCGTCGGCCCGAACGACGCCGATCGGCCCACCGGCGGCCCGCCGCACGGGCTGGGCTCCCCGGTACCCCCCTCCGACGCCGCCGCCAAGGCCGCCGGCACCCACCCCTACACCGCCGACCTGTGGGCCGAGGGACTGCTGTGGGCGACCGTCCTGCGCTCCCCGCACCCCCGGGCCCGGATCCTGGACATCGACACCTCGCGGGCCGCCGCGATGCCCGGCGTCCGGGCCGTGGTCACCCACCGCGACGTCACCGGCGAACGCCTCCTCGGACGGCGGGTCCTCGACCGTCCCGCGCTGGCCTCCGACGAGGTCCGCCACCACGGCGAGCCGATCGCCGCCGTCGCCGCCGACCACCCCGACACCGCCCGGCTGGCCGCCGCCGCCATCGCCGTGGAGTACGAGGTGCTCGAACCGGTCACCGACCCCGGCGAGGCCTTCGAGTCCGAGCCGCTGCACCCCGACGGCAACCTCATCCGCCACATCCCGCTGCGCCACGGCGACCCCTCCGTCACCGGCGAGATCATCGTCGAGGGCGTCTACCGGATCGGCCGGCAGGACCCGGCGCCGATCGGCGCCGAGGCCGGACTGGCGGTGCCGCGCCTGGACGGCGGCGTCGAGCTGTACACGGCCGCCACCGACCCGCACACCGACCGCGACCGGCTCGCCGCCTGCCTCGGCCTGGACCCCGACCTGGTCAAGATCTGCGTCACCGGCGTGCCCGGCGCCCTCGGCGACCGCGAGGACCTCGGCTTCCAACTCCCGCTGGCCCTGCTGGCGCTGCGCACCGGCAGCCCGGTCAAACTGGCCGCCGGGCGCCAGGAGTCCTTCCTCGGCCACGCCCACCGCCACCCCACCATGCTCAGCTACCGGCACCACGCCGACGCCGAGGGCCGGCTGGTCAAGGTGGAGGCGCAGATCCTCATGGACGGCGGCGCCTACGCCGACGACTCCGCGGAGGCGCTCGCCGCCGCGGTGGCCTTCGCCGCCGGCCCCTACAAGGTGCCCAACGCCGTCGTCGACGGCTGGGTGGTGCGCACCAACAACCCGCCCGCCGGCCACCTGCGCGGCGAGGGCGCCCTGCAGGTGTGCGCGGCCCACGAGGGCCAGATGGACAAGCTGGCCGCCCGGCTGGGTCTGGACCCCGCCGAGGTGCGCGCCCGCAACGTGCTGGCCACCGGCGACCGGCTGCCCACCGGCCAGGCCGTGACCTGCCCCGCGCCGGTCGCCGAACTGCTGGAGGCGGTCCGCGAGGCCCCGCTGCCGCCGCTGCCCCGGGACACCCCGGTGGAGGAGTGGCTGCTGCCCGGCGGCCCCGAGGGCGCGGGCGAGCCGGGCGCGGTGCGCCGGGGCGTGGGCTGGGCCGTGGGCATGGTGCACATGCTCGGTGCCGAGGGCACCGACGAGGTCTCCACCGCCACGGTCAAGGTGGAGGGGACGGTCGCCACCGTGCTGTGCGCGGCGGTCGAGACCGGACAGGGCTTCGCGACCCTCGCCCGCCAGATCGTGCAGGAGGTGCTGGGCATCGAGGAGGTGCACGTCGCCCCCGTCGACACCGACCAGCCCCCGGCCGGCCCCGGCGGGCGCGGCCGGCACACCTGGGTCTCGGCCGGCGCGGTGGAGCGGGCGGCCAAGATGGTCCGCACCCAGCTCCTCCAGCCCCTCGCCGCCACCTTCGGGATGTCCGCCGAACTGCTGAGCATCGCGGACGGCAAGATCACCTCCTACGACGGCGTGCTCAGCACCACCGTCGCGGAGGCGCTGGAGGGCAAGGAGCTGTGGGCCACCGCGCAGTGCCGCCCGCACCCCACCGAGCCGCTGGACGGCGCCGGCCAGGGCGACGCCTTCGTCGGCCTGACCTTCGCGGCCCTGCGCGCCGTGGTGGACGTGGACGTGGAGCTGGGGTCGGTGCGGGTGGTGGAGCTGGCCCTGGCCCAGGACGTCGGACGGATCCTCAACCCGGCCCGGTTGCGCTCCCGGCTGGAGGCCGGCCTCACCCAGGGCGTCGGGGCGGCGCTCACCGAGCACCTGCGGGTGGTCAAGGGCGTGGTGCGCCGGCCGGACCTGACCGGTTACGCGCTGCCCACCAGCCTGGACACCCCGGACATCCGGATCGTCCGGTTGATCGAGGAACGGGACGTGGTGGCGCCCTTCGGCGCCAAGTCGGCGAGCGCGGCGCCGCTGGTGGTGGCGCCCGCCGCGATCGCCTCGGCGGTGCGGGCGGCGACGGGGCGGCCGGTCAACCGGCTGCCGATCCGACCGCAGGCCACCGTGGCGCGCTGACGCCCGCCCCCGGTGGGCGGGCGGTCCGGCCCCGCCCGCCGGGCCGTCCGTCGTTCGTGGTCCGTCGTCCGGGCCCCGTGCCCGCGGGTTCGGCGCCGCCGCGGGGCGCCGAACCCGCGGGCACGGGGCCCGGGACCGGCGGAGGAGACGATCCCCGACCGAAGGCCATAGGCGAATCCGGCCTTTGCTCCTTACGGTGTCCCTCATGAGTCATGTCGAGGCCGGCGCCGACGCCGCCCGTACCGCCGGAACCCCCGGCCACCCCGGCACCGCCGTCCCGGACCACCCGCCGGGCGGGGTGCTGAGCGCGCCGTACCGGGCGCTGACCCTGGGCAGCGTCAGCGTCATCCTGCTGATCGCCTTCGAGGCGATGGCCGTGGGCACGGCGATGCCCGCGGCGGCGGCCCAACTGGACGGCCTGGGTCTGTACGCCTTCGCCTTCGCCGCCTTCTTCACCACCAGCCTGCTGGGCATGGTGCTCTCCGGCCAGTGGTGCGACCGCAACGGCCCGGTCGCCCCCGTGATCACCGGCATCGCGATCTTCTGCACCGGCCTGCTGCTGGCCGGCGGGGCACAGACGATGCTCATGCTCATCCTCGGCCGCGCCGGACAGGGCTTCGGCTCGGGGCTGATCATCGTGGCGCTCTACGTCGTGGTGCGCCGTGCCTACCCCGACCACCTGCGCCCCTCGGCGCTGGCCGCCTTCGCCTCCGCCTGGGTGATCCCCTCGATGGTCGGCCCGGTCATCTCCGGCACCGTCACCGAGCGCTTCGGTTGGCGGTGGGTCTTCCTCGGCATCACCGTCCTGGTCGTGCTGCCGCTGCTGGTGATGCTCCCGCCGATGCGCCGCGCGGCGAGCGGCCCCACGCCGGGGGAGCCGCCGGGCCGGTTCGACGCCCGGGGGCTGCGGCTGGCCGGTGCCATCGCGATCGGCGCCGCCCTGCTCCAGTTCGGCGGGCAGGAGTTGCGCTGGTGGTCCCTGGTGCCGGCGGTGATCGGCGCGGCGCTGCTGGTCCCCTCGGCGCTGCGGCTGCTGCCCACCGGCACCTTCCGCTCGGCGCGCGGAATGCCCTCCGCGATCCTGTTGCGCGGGCTGGTCTCCGCCTCGTTCCTCTCCGCCGAGAGCTTCGTGCCGCTGCTGTTGGTCACCCAGCGGGGACTCTCCTACACCCAGGCCGGTCTGGCGATCGCCGCCGGCGGCCTGACCTGGGCACTGGGCTCCTTCACCCAGTCCCGCCCGGCGGCCGAGCCGCACCGGCTGCTGCTGATGAGGGTGGGGACCGTCCTGGTCCCGGTGGGGGTGGCCACCACGCCGCTGGTGCTGCTGGAGACCGTGCCGGTGTGGCTGCCGGTCATCACCCTCGCGCTGGCCTGCTACGGCATGGGCCTGATCATCTCCTCGGTGGGGGTGCTGGTGCTGCGCTTCTCCGAGCCGGCGCAGGTGGGCGGGAACATCTCCTCCCTCCAGGTCTGCGACGCCCTGGCCAACGTGGTGACCCTCACCGTGGTCGGCAGCGCGTTCGCGGCGCTGGGCGGCTCCACCGCGGCCCTGGCCGAGGGGGAGCGGGCGGCGGACGCGCAGATCGCCCCCGGAGCCTTCCTGGTGGTGTACGTCGTCACCACGCTCCTCGCGCTGGTCGCGATACCGGTGGCCGGACGGCTGATCCCCCGTGGGGCGGCCGGGGACGACGGGAGCGCCCCGGGGCGTGCCCCCGAGCGCGTTCCCGGGGGCGGCCCGGCGGAGGTTCCGGCGGGGAGTCCGGCGAAGGGGGAACACACCCGAACGGGTGATGCGGATGCCGACAGCGACGGCGCCGCCGTGGTGCGGGACGCCACCGGTCGCGCCGCGCCTCCCGGCCCGGCGCCCCGTCCCGGTCCCGGGGACGCGTGAGGTCGGCCGGGGAGCCGGCGGAGGCCGGGGGAGCGGATCCACCCCGCCTCCCCCC
>NZ_VKHS01000273.1 GCF_014141525.1 Streptomyces calidiresistens | reverse complement strand
CCACCCCCACCTCCGGGCCCCCACCATTCGCAGCAAACAGGCATATCCTTGGATGAACATGACGAAGGATGAGGTCCGCTCCGGCCTCCGGAGGGGCGGGGGGCGACGCGCGGGACGGGTGGGACGCCCGGGGTGACACCGGAACCCCCCGCCCACCGCGCCGGGCCGGCCGCGTGACGTGACCGTCATCTCGCCAACCGGTCAATTGCACCTGCGAGGGCTCGGTTCGCCGCGAGGAGCGCTAACGTCGTGTGAGGAGGCAATAGACTCGGTGCCGTTGAGGGGGCGCGACCATGAGCTACGGCGAGGAGTACCGCGACGCGGCCGCTCGCGGACTCCCCACACAGACGCGCACCCGCCTCCACGAGGACGACCGGGACGCCGCCTCCGGGCGTCCCCCGCGCTCCGCCCGCCGCAGCCTGGTCCCCGTCGTCGGGGTGATCGTGCTGCTGATCGCGGCCCTCGCCTTCGCCAACCGGGACGGGGGCGGCGGAGGGGGAACCTCCCCCACCGACGACGCCCCCGGCGGCACGCAGGCCCAACCCACCGCGCCCAGCGGCGAGTCCCCCGTGGACGTCACCGTCAACAACATCCCCGTCGGGCACCCGCAAACCGAGCAGGGCGCGCAGAGCGCCGCCGCCAACTACGCCGTCGCGCTCGGCGGCGAGGGCATGTTCGACGCCGAGGCCCGCCGCGTCATCGTGGACACGATCTACGAGCCCTCGGTGGCCGAGGAACGGCTGCCCGCCATCGAGGAGGCTTACTCCAACCCCGACTTCCTGCAACGAATCGGACTCTCGGCGGACGGTACGCCTCCCGAAGGCACGACTTTCGTTGCGCGGGTCATTCCAGTGGGTACACGTCTCACCGACTTCGACGAGACAACGGCGACGGTGGAGGTCTGGTACACCTCTCTCTTCGGTTTGGCCGGGGAGGGATCCACCCGGCCGGTGACCGAGGGTTGGTACACCAACAGCTACGAACTGGTGTGGAGCAATGACGACTGGAGGGTCGTCGACTTCGATCAGAGGGATGGCCCGGTTCCGGTGGCGCGGGACCAGCGGGCTTCCAGTGCCGAGGAAATGGCCGAGGCGAGCGGGGAGTTCGGAGGGTTCACCTATGCACGCTGAGCAACCCCGGGTTCACAGGGGTCGGTGGATCACGGGAGGCCTTCTGGGTTTCCTCGCCGCCCACATGGCCATGGCCGTATCCGCCCGGGCCGATGAGACGGAAGACCCCGGGGAGAGCGGTGACGACTCCTGCGACTTGATCCGGGGAGCCGCTCGGGAGTACTGCGAAGGTGGCGGGGAAGGTGACGGCGGGGGGTTCTCCAACCCGCTGGACACCACCCTCGACCCCCTGTCCTCCCTGGCGCGCGGCTGCGCCGACGCCGCCGCGTGGATCGTGGACCAACTGTCGGCCGCGGTGTCCTCCACCACCACGGTGGACTTCACCAACCCGTCCTTCCTGCGCCAGTACGCCGTCGTCTTCGCCGCCTCCACCGTCCTGACCCTCACCCTGTGGCTGCTGGCGGTGGCCAAGCGCGCCATCCGGGGCGTGCCGCTGACCACGGCGATCTCCGAGGCCGTCGGCTACCTCTGGCTGACCGTCATGGCCTCGGCGTTCACCCCGCTGATCCTGTACGTCGTGGTGGCCGCCACCGACAGCGTCACCGAGGCCATCGCCTTCGGCACCGGCGACAACTCCGACGCCTTCTTCGGCCAGTTCTCCGCCGCGCTCCAGACCGGCGAGGACATCGGCGGCGGTCCGATCATGTTGATCGTCGTCTCGCTGATCTCCATCCTGGCCGCGGGGGTGCTCTGGCTGGAGCTGGTCATCCGCGCCGCGCTCCTCTACGTCGGCGCCCTCCTGGGCACCGCCGTGTACGCCGGGCTGGTGGACCGGAACCTGTGGGGTCACGTCCGCCGGTGGGCGGGCATCATGATCGCGGTGATCATGGTCAAGCCGATCATCGTGATCGTGCTGGGTCTGGCCTCCGCGCTGACCACCGCCGAGGGACCCAGCGCCTTCGGCGCGATCGTCTCCGGCCTGGCGATCATCCTGCTGGCGATCTTCGCCTCCGCGATGATCTACCGCTTCGTGCCCGGCTTCGGCGACGAGATCGTCAACCACCGGGCCATGCGCCGGGACACCGCCAACCGCACCGCCTCCGCCGCCATCGCCACCCCGGCGACCGTGCTGCGCCAGGGCATGGGCACCCACGGCGCCCGCGGGCCGAACGCCCCCTCGGGGCCCTCCGGCCCGGCCGGCCCCGGCGGGGGCGGAGGCGCCACCGGCAACCCGCTGGCCGGCGGCGTGGCCGCGCACGGCTCCCGCGGCCCCTCCGGCGGCGCGGGACCGCGCACCGGTGCCGGCACCGGCGGCCCCGGCCGCACGGGGGGCGGCTCGTGACCCGCCCGCGCCGCCCCCGGACCGGCACCGGCGTGCCGGTCCGCGCGTACGCGCCCCGCCGCCGGGCAGGGAGGTGTTCGTGAACGCCCCCGCCCAGACCCAGGCGCCACCGCGCCGCCGCACCTACCTCATCGGTCGCGCCCGGCCGCAGGCCATCATCGGCAAGAACCGGGAGACCGGCGAGATCGCGCTGATCATCTTCGGTGCGTTCCTGGGCATGATGAGCGGCCTGCTGATCCCGAACCTGACGGTGCGGCTGGTCTGTCTCATGGGCTTCCCCCTGATCGCCCTGGCCGCGGTGTACGTGCCGTACAACGGCCGCACGTTCTACAGGTGGTTCGAGATCAACCGCTCCTTCCGGCGCCTGCTCAAGCGCGGCGCGACCTACCGTTCGGACGCCCCCGAGGCGGGGATCACGCTCAACGGCCGGGAGATCGCCGTGGGGGCGCCCCCCGGCGTGGGCCGGATCACCTGGCTCGCCGCGCCCTTCGGCCCGGACGAGATCGCGGTGCTCCTGCACGCCGACCGCCGGACCGTCACGGCCGCCATAGAGATCGAGGGCCCCGGCGTGGGCCTGCGCGACAGCGAGGACCAGGAGGCGCTGGTCGACCGCTTCGGCACGCTGCTCAAGCACGTGGCCAACGGCGACGGCTACGTGACCCGCATCCAGATGCTCGCCCGCACGCTGCCCGCCGACCCCGACGCGCACGCCAACGACGTCGCCGATCGGGGGGACTTCGACGCCCCCCACTGGCTCCAGGACTCCTACGACCACCTGCTGTCGATGGTGTCCACCTCCAGCGAGCAGCACCGCGCCTACCTCGTGGCCTGCATGCACCACTCCCGCGACCTCGCCAACGAGGCGGCCACCATCGCCCGTGCCGCCCGTGCCGGGGGCCGGGGGCCGAAGATGTCCCGCGACCAGGCACTGGCGATCGTCATGGCCCGTGAGTTGACCGACATCTGCGCGCGTCTGACCGAGGCCGACATCCGGGTCCGGCAGCCGCTCGGGGAGGCCCGCCTGTCCTCCCTGATCCACTCGATGTACGACCCGGACCACCCCATCGACCACATCCAGGCGATGTCCCAGCGCAACGCCTGGCCGGCCGAGTTGGACGCCCGCCAGCCCACCTACCTCCAGGCCAAGACCCGGGAGTCCGGCACCCGCGACCCCTGGTGCCACGCCACGGCCTGGATCAAGGAGTGGCCGCTGACCCCGGTGGGCGTGAACTTCCTCGCCCCGCTGCTGGTCCACACCCCCGACGTCATCCGCACCGTGGCCGTCTGCATGGACCTCGAACCCACCGACGTGGCGATCGAGCGGATGCTGACGGAGAAGACCAACGACGAGGCGGAGGCGGCCCGCGCCGCCAAGATGAACCGCACGGTGGACCCCCGGGACGTGGCCGCGCACGGCCGCGTCGACCAGCGCGGCGACGACCTCGCCTCCGGCGCCGCCGGCGTCAACCTGGTCGGGTACCTCACCGTCTCCTCCCCCCACCCGGAGGCCCTGGCCCGCGACAAGCGGACTATCCGGGCCTCGGCGGGGAAGAGTTACCTGAAGCTGGAGTGGTGCGACCGGGAGCACCATCGGGCCTTCGTGAACACCCTGCCGTTCGCGACGGGAATCCGCCGATGAGACCACCCGCACCCGTACCGCCGGTCCGCCCGTGCCGCCGGAAGGGAGAACAGTCGGGGCCGCCGGGGGGCGGCCCGCCGAGGAGGAGGTGCCGCCGTGCTGCCCCGTGATCCGCTCACCGCCCTGACCGACGCCTTCACCACCTTCCTGTTCGGGAAGGCGGAGACGACACGGTTGCCGGTGCGGACCTCCACCGGCCAGGCCCAGGCGGTCTACCTGCCCACCGCGGCCCCCGGCCTCGGCGACTCCGGCGTGATCATCGGTCGCGAGGTCTACAGCGGCAAGGGCTACATCTACGACCCCTTCCAGCTGTACGGACAGCAACTGCCCGCCCCGCACTGGCTGGTGCTCGGCGAGTCCGGCAACGGCAAGTCCGCGCTGGAGAAGACCTACGTCCTGCGCCAGCTGCGCTTCCGGGACCGCCAGGTGGTGGTCCTCGACGCGCAGGGCGAGGACGGCGTCGGCGAGTGGAACCTGATCGCCGAGAAGCTCGGCATCACCCCCATCCGGTTGGACCCGATGGCGGCGCTGGAGCACTCCATCCGGCTCAACCCGCTGGACCCGGCCATCACCTCCACCGGCCAGTTGGCCCTGTTGCGCACCATCATCGAGGTCGCGATGGGCCGGGGCCTGGACGAGCGCTCGGGCTTCGCCCTGAAGGTCGCGCACGCGCACGTGCGGCGCGACATCCTGGAGGAGGGCGGCAACCGCCAGCCGATCCTCTCCGACATCGTGGAGCGGCTGCGGCACCCCTCACGGGAGTCCGCCGACGCGATGAATGTGGACCCCGAGGACGTGCGGGCCTGGGGCCTGGACGTGGCCCTGGTCCTGGACCGCCTGGTCGACGGCGACCTGCGGGGCATGTTCGACGGCCCCACCACCATCGGCATCGACCTCGACGCCCCGCTGATCGTCTTCGACCTCTCCCACATCGACCGCAACTCCATCGCCATGCCGATCCTCATGGCGATCGTCGGCGTGTGGCTGGAGCACACCTGGATCCGGCCCGACCGCAAGAAGCGCATCTTCCTGGTGGAGGAGGCCTGGCACATCATCAACTCGCCCTTCGTGGCGCAGTTGTTCCAGCGCCTGCTGAAGTTCGGCCGCCGGTTGGGTCTGTCCTTCGTCGCCGTGGTCCACCACCTCTCCGACGTGGTGGACGGCGCGGCGGCCAAGGAGGCGGCGGCGATCCTCAAGATGGCCTCCACCAGAACCGTGTACGCGCAGAAGTTCGACGAGGCCCGGGCCACCGGTCACGTCCTCGGTCTGCCGCGGTGGGCGGTGGAGATCATCCCCACCCTCACCCCCGGCATGGCGGTGTGGGACGTCAACGGCAACGTGCAGGTCGTCAAGCACCTGATCACCGAGGCGGAACGCCCGCTGGTGTTCACCGACCGCGCCATGACCGAGTCCTCCGCGCCCCCGGCGCCCTCCGGCGCCCTCGCGCCCCGCGACGACGCCGTGACCCCCGCGGGCGGAAGCCCCGGGGAGTACGGGGAGTACGGCGGCTACGGGGATTACCGCGACTACGAGGCGGAGACCGAGGCGCGCGCCATCTCCTTCGAGAAGCGCGGCGCCGGTTGACGGCGAGCGGACGGGCCGGGCGCCGGCGCACCGAGCCGGGGGAAGCGGAAGGCACATGAGTCACCACCCGTACGACGGTCCGCAGGGCGGTTACCACTCGGGCGGCAACCACGACCCGTACGGCCCGGACGCCCACGGACCGCCCGCACGGCGGGGCCCGGCCCCGGGCGGACGCGCCGGTGGGGTGCCGGACGGGGTGCTGGTGGGCGTCCTCGGCCTGGCCACGGCGCTCACCGTGCTGGTGTGGTCGGCCACCGGTATCGCCGGTTGGGTCGCGCACGGGTCCTGGCCGGAGGGCGTGACCTTCATCGGCACGGCCGGTGCCCTGCGCTCCTTCCTCACCGCCCCGGGTGACATCCCCGCCGCGTGGCCCGACGCCGACCCCGCCGGACTGCCCGGCGCCGCCCTGCTGTGGCTGGTCTTCGCCGCCCTGCTGATCGTGCTGTTCGCCGGCTTCCTGTGGGGCGCGATCCGCTACGGCCGGTGGCGCGGACGCCGCCGCCGGGGCCCGGGGGGAGTGCCCGGACCGGCCGGGGTGCCGGGGCCCCGGAAGGGCGCGGGGGTCGCCGAACCGTTCCCCCCGACCCCCGTCCACCCCGAGCCGGTGGGTCGGCCCGGGCCCTCCGACCACCCCGGGC
>NZ_VKHS01000272.1 GCF_014141525.1 Streptomyces calidiresistens | reverse complement strand
CCGTCCCGACGCCCACCCGTCCCACCCCTCCCGGCAGGGCCGCCGGGTATCAGGAGAACACGTGACCAGTACCACCGAGAAGGCTCGCCGGGACGCCCCCGGGGGTCGCCCACCGCACCTGCGGCACGTCATCTTCATCGCCTCCGTGGCCGCTCTGGGCGGCTTCCTCTTCGGATACGACAGCGCGGTCATCAACGGCGCCGTCGAGGGGATCCGCGGACGTTTCGAGGTGGGGTCGGGGGCCCTGGGCACGGTCGTGGCCATCGCCCTGCTGGGCGCCGCGCTCGGAGCGGTGATCGCCGGCCGACTGGCCGACCGTGTGGGCCGCATCCGGGTCATGCAGTTGGCGGCGCTCCTCTTCGCCGTGAGCGCCATCGGCTCCATGCTGCCGTTCACCGTCTGGGACCTCGCCTTCTGGCGCACCCTGGGCGGTGTGGCCATCGGTATGGCCTCCGTCATCGCGCCCGCCTACATCGCCGAGGTCTCGCCCGCCGAGTACCGGGGGCGGCTGGCCTCGTTCCAGCAGGCCGCGATCGTGCTCGGGATCGCCGTCTCCCAACTGGTCAACTGGGGGCTGTTGAACCTGGCGGGCGGCGAACAGCGCGGGGCGTTGCTCGGACTGGAGGCCTGGCAGATCATGCTCGGCATCGAGGTCGTCCCCGCCGCGCTCTACGGTCTGATGGCCCTGCGCATCCCCGAGTCCCCCCGCTACCTGGTCTCCCGGGGCCGTCCGGAGGACGCCCGTCGCGTCCTGGCCGACGTGGAGGCGGCCGGCACCGACCTGGACGCCAAGGTCCGACAGATCGGCGAGAAGCTGCGCACCGAGCACCGGCCGAGCTGGCGGGACCTGCTCGGCGGCAGGGCCGGCCTGCTGCCGATCGTGTGGATCGGCATCGGACTGTCGATCTTCCAGCAACTGGTCGGCATCAACGTCATCTTCTACTACAGCAACTCGCTGTGGCAGTCGGTGGGCATCGACCCCGACGCGTCCTTCTTCTACTCCTTCACCACCTCGCTCATCAACATCGTCGGTACGGTGATCGCGATGCTGCTGGTGGACCGCATCGGCCGCAAGCCCCTGGCCCTCATCGGGTCCGCCGGCATGACGGTCTCCCTGGGACTGGCGGCCTGGGCCTTCTCCCACCGCACCGGCACCGGCGACGACATCCGTCTCCCGGACGGCCAGGCCACGCTGGCGCTGCTCGCCGCGCACTCCTTCGTCCTCTTCTTCGCCCTCTCCTGGGGGGTCGTGGTCTGGGTGCTGCTCGGCGAGATCTTCCCCAACCGGATCCGTGCCGCGGCCCTGGGGGTGGCCGCCTCCGCGCAGTGGATCGCCAACTTCGCCATCAGCCAGAGCTTCCCGACCCTCTCGGACTGGAACCTGGCGGGGGCGTACGTGATGTACGCGACCTTCGCCCTCCTCTCCTTCTTCTTCGTCCTCAAGTGGGTGCCCGAGCCCCGGGGCAAGGCCTTGGAGGAAATGGGCTGATCCCCGGGCGTCCCCTCCCCGGGGACCACCCGGATGCCCGCCGACCCGAACCCGCCGGGTCGGCGGGCGCCCCGATTCCGTGGTACCCCCGGGCGATACTGAAGGCGACCGGACCGCTCCGACCGCGCCCCGCGGGGCGCATCTAGGGAACCGATGGACATCCTCCTCCTCGCCGTGGTGCTCGCCGTGGTCGCGATCGGCGCGATCAGCGGGCTCGTGATCACCCGCACCCGTTCGTCCCGGGCTCCGACGGACGACCGCCCGGCGACGGCGGCCCCGCCCGCCGAGCCACAGGTGGGGGAGGATGCCGGTGATCCCGCCCCGCCCCTGCGCCGCACGGTCGAGGACGTGGAACTGCCCGGGACGCCCCCGGCCGAACCCGACGTCACCCTCGACAAGGAGCCGGGGGCCGTCGCCCCGCCGGAGCCCGTTCCACCGACGGAGACCCCGGAGCCGACCGTCGGTCGACTGGTGCGCCTCCGGGCCCGCCTCGCGCGTTCCCAGAACGCCCTCGGCCAGGGACTGCTGACCCTGTTGTCCCGCGACCGCCTGGACGAGGACACCTGGGAGGAGATCGAGGACACCCTGCTCACCGCGGACGTGGGGGTCGGCCCCACCACCGAACTGGTGGAGCGGCTGCGGGAGCGCGTCCGGGTGCTGGGCACCCGGACCCCCGACGAACTGCGCGCGCTCCTGCGGGAGGAACTGCTCGCCGTCATCGGCACCGACGCGGACCGGTCGGTGCGCACCGAGGGCGGAGTGTCGGCCGAGGGCGGCGAACTGCCGGCGGTGGTGCTCGTCGTCGGTGTCAACGGCACCGGCAAGACCACCACGACGGGCAAACTGGCCCGGGTCCTCGTCGCCGACGGCAACTCCGTGGTCCTGGGCGCGGCCGACACCTTCCGCGCCGCCGCCGCGGACCAGTTGCAGACCTGGGGTGAACGGGTCGGTGCCCGCACGGTGCGCGGCCCCGAGGGCGGCGACCCCGCGTCGGTCGCGTTCGACGCGGTGCGGGAGGGGATCTCCGAGGGCGCCGACGTGGTGCTGATCGACACCGCCGGCCGTCTGCACACCAAGACCGGCCTGATGGACGAGCTGGGCAAGGTAAAGCGGGTCGTGGAGAAGCAGGGTCCCGTCGGGGAGGTTCTGCTGGTACTGGACGCCACGACCGGTCAGAACGGTCTCATCCAGGCCCGGGTCTTCGCCGAGGTGGTCAACGTGACCGGGATCGTGCTCACCAAGCTGGACGGTACCGCCCGCGGCGGCATCGTCATGGCGGTCCAGCGGGAGCTGGGGGTTCCGGTGAAGCTGGTCGGGCTGGGCGAGGGACCGGACGACCTGGCGCCCTTCGAGCCCGAGGCGTTCGTGGACGCGCTCATCGGTTGAGCCGTGGGGCCGGCGGACGCGGTGCGCGGCCCCCGCCGGCCGCCCGCGACGACGGTGACGGCGGTGACGACGGTGACGACGGTGACGACGACGTGACGGTGCCCCCGGGATCTCCGGGGGCACCGTCACGTGCGGGTGGTTGTCGTGCCGATCGCCGGCGGGGACGGGGGGTGTGCCGGTCGAACCGTCCTCATCGTCGGGGGGAACCGCCGCGCCGGCACAGATGGGTCAACGCGCGCAGCAGCATCCGCCCGCCCACGGGGTCCGGTGCGGCCCCCGGGCCGGGGTCGCGCAGCCAGCGCACCGGTCCGCGTCCCGCGTGGTCGGACGGCGGGGCGGTCACGTATCCACCGGGCCCCGGGACGTGCAGGTCCGTTGCCGGGATGCGCCGGCCCGCACCGGCGCGGGCCGTACCCGCGGGCCGCTCCCCGGTGGTCCCCGGCGCGACGAGGAACCACAGGCGGTCGCCGGGGGCCGCCATCACGGGACCGGCGGACAGCCCCAGCCGCTCCAGGCGACCGAGCGCGGCGTGTCCGGCGGCCGCCGGGGCGTCGAGCACCTCGAAGGCCCGTCCGACGGGGAGCAGGACACTCGCCCCGGGGGTGCGGGCCCAGCGGGAGAGTGCCTCCGGCAGGGGGGTTCCGGCCCGGATCGTCAGGTCCCGGGAGAGGTCGATGTCCAGCGGGTGCGCCCCGGGGGCGGAACAGGTGGCTCGCCCGCACGAGCACTCCGCACGTCCGGCGCGGTAGCGGGCCCGGACCCCGGGCACCACGTCCCAGCCGCGCAGCGCGGTGTACTCGGCCACCGCCGTGCCCACCGGGTCGGTGCCGCGCCTGCGCGGGGCCCGTGGGAAGAGTCGCATCTCCCGGAGTTCCTCCCGGATCTCTCCGGTACCGCCGATCGTGATCCCCATGCCCCCTCCAACGGTCGTCGGGGCGGATGGTTACGCGCCCCGGCGGGATGGTCGCTCGTCCTCCCGGGCCGGGGGGAGCGGCGCCGTCGTGCGCCGCGACCCATCGAGCGCATCGGTGCGCAACCGTGCGCCCCCGTGGTGCCCCGTTTCGGGGGCGGTGATCGACCCCTCGCCAAGTGAACAGCCGATACCGGGCGATAGGTTCTGCGACGAGGGGTGGCGAATGGTGGCGAATGGCCGGCGGACCCCCCTCGGCCCGGCTCCACCGAAATACTTTCGGTCGCCCGGTGACGTTCTCCCCGTCCGGCACGGGGGCGGCCACCGGCGGGTTCCCGGACCCGACCTCCCCGGGGAACCGCGGGGTCGGTGACCCCGGTGGGCCGGTGGTGGAGGTCGGGAACGGCGTTCGACCGGACCGGTCACGGGAGGATCGCGCACGGATCACGGATTGCATACGGATCGCACGCGGAAGGCCGGCTCCGGAGCCCGTTCCCGAACACGGGGGCCCGGGGGCACGGCGGTGACGGGAGCACGAGCGACGACAGGTCGACCACGCCGGGAGCGGGGTCGGGGATGGGGGCCCGAACGGTGAGCGACACCACCGGGGACGCGGGGACCGCGGGCGGTTCCCCCAAGCCGCCCAACGAACGACTGGCCTCCTGGTTCGGGCGCAGCGGCTGGTCGAAGGGGGAGTTGGCCCGTCAGGTCAACCGTCGAGCCGGTCGACTGGGCGTCCACCACGTGGGCACCGACACCTCCAGGGTGCGGCGGTGGCTGGACGGTGAGCAGCCCCGGGAACCCATCCCGACCATCCTCTCCGAGCTGTTCTCCGAGCGTTTCGGGTGCGTGGTGACCATCGAGGACCTCGGCCTGCGCGCCACACGCCGGGCCGCCACCACCTCCGGGGTGGATCTCCCCTGGGCCGGTCCCCGGACCGCCGAGATGATCAACGAGTTCTCCCGCAGCGACCTGATGTTCGGCCGTCGCGGGTTCCTCGGCTCCTCGCTCACCGTCTCCGCGGGGCCCGCCCTGATCGAACCCATGCAGCGCTGGCTCGCGCCGGGGCCCACCGGCGCCCCCGGGGCGGGGCACGACGGTTCCCCGGACCACGGTGTCCGCGCGCTTCCCGCGCGGCCGTCCGTCGCCTCTCCCGCCGCGCCGTCCGTCCCCCCGTTGTCCGGGGCGGACCTGGACCTGTTGGACGCCACGACCACCATGTTCCGAGGGTGGGACGCCCAGAGCGGTGGGGGACTGCGCCGCAAGGCGGTGGTCGGACAGCTCCACGAGGTGACCGACCTGCTCCGCGAGTCCCGTCCCGGTGGGGTGCGTCGCCGGCTGTTCCGGGTGACCGCCGAACTGTCCTCCCTGGCGGGCTGGATGAGCTACGACATCGGCCTGCAACCCACGGCGCAGAAGTACTTCGTCCTCGCCCTGCACGCCGCGCGGGAGGCGGGCGACCGTCCGCTGGGCGCCCTCGTCCTCTCCCAGATGGCCCGCCAGATGATTCACCTGGGCCGTCCGGCGGACGCTCTGGAACTGGTCACCCTGGCGCAGTACGGCGGTCGGGAGAACGCCGGCGCCCGCCTGTTGGCGATGTTGCACGCGCTGGAGGCCCGGGCCCGCGCCTCACTCGGCCAGACCACCCGCTGCCGGCGTGCCGTGGAGACCGCCGACGACGTGTTCGCCGACATCGACGCGGCGGAACAGGAGCCGGACTGGATCGCCTTCTTCACCCTCGCCGAACTGCACACGGAGAACGGCCACGCCTACCGGGACCTGGCCTACGCCACCGACGCCGATCCCGACCACACCGTTCCGGCCCGGCAGCGGATCGGAGCCGCGGTGGAGCTCTTCCGGGGGGAACTGGAACGCCGTGAGCTCGCCGGGGAGCCGGGGCCCCGGCGTTCGTATGCACTCGGTCTGATCGGTCTGTCCACCGTCCACCTGCTGTGCCGGGAACCGGAGGTCGCCGCGGAACGGGCCATGGAGGCCTTGGAGGTGGCGGGACGGTTGCGTTCGGAGCGGGTCTGCGACCGGCTCCGGCGGACCGCCGCCGCGGCGGCCCGCGAGTTCGGCGACGTGCCCGCGGTGGCGCGGTTACAGGAGCGGGTGGCCGTCGAGTTGTCCGGCGCCGCGATCGGCCGCGAGAACTGAGGCCCCTGCTGTGCCGGGAACCGGAGGTCGCCGCGGAACGGGCCATGGAGGCCTTGGAGGTGGCGGGACGGTTGCGTTCGGAGCGGGTCTGCGACCGGCTCCGGCGGACCGCCGCCGCGGCGGCCCGCGAGTTCGGCGACGTGCCCGCGGTGGCGCGGTTACAGGAGCGGGTGGCCGTCGAGTTGTCCGGCGCCGCGATCGGCCGCGAGAACTGAGGCCCCTGCTGTGCCGGGAACCGGAGGTCGCCGCGGAACGGGCCATGGAGGCCTTGGAGGTGGCGGGACGGTTGCGTTCGGAGCGGGTCTGCGACCGGCTCCGGCGGACCGCCGCCGCGGCGGCCCGCGAG
>NZ_VKHS01000271.1 GCF_014141525.1 Streptomyces calidiresistens | reverse complement strand
CTCCCGAGCGGCCCCGGCCGTCACTCCGCGGGGCCGCCCACCGGCAGACCCCGCCGCACCCGCTCCACCAGCCACGCCGGCGGCTCGAAGCGCTCCCCGTACCGTTCCCGCAACTCGCGGGCCCGCTCCAGGAAACCGGCGGCCCCGGTCGGCCACCCGTCCGCGTACCGCAGCACCCCCCCGGTCCAGACCGGGAAACCGATCCCCAGCAGCGACCCCACGGTCGCGTCGGCCTCGGACTCCACCACGCCCTCCTCCAGCGCCCGCATGGCCTCCAGGGACTCGGCGAAGAGCATCCGCTCGCGCAGCTCCCGCGGGTCGGCGTGCCCGGCGGCGGGATCCGGCGCGCCGGGGCCGGCGCCCGACCCGGTGGCGGCCGGCCCGAAGTGCTCGCGCAGTCCCGGCCACAGCAGCAGCCGCCGCCCGCCGGGCCCGTCGTACTCGTGGAAACCGGCGCCCGCCGCGCGGCCGGTGCGTCCGAACTCCTCCACCATCCGCTCCAACACCCGCTCGGCCGGGTCCGGACCGTCCATCGGTCCCGCCCCGGCGGCGCGCGCGGCCCGCCGGATGTCCCGGGGCAGGGTGAGGGTCAACTCGTCCAGGAGGGCGAGGACGGGCGTGGGGTAGCCGGCCGAGAGACAGGCCCGTTCGATCGAGGCGGGGGCGATCCCCTCCCCCACCATGCGCAGTCCCTCGTCGAGGAAACGACCGATGACCCGGGAGGTGAAGAAGCCGCGGGCGTCGTTGACGACGATCGGCGTCTTCCGCAGCCGGCGGACCAGGTCGAAGGCGCGGGCGACGGCCTCGTCGCCGG
The DNA here is from genome assembly GCF_014141525.1 of Streptomyces calidiresistens. Classification (GTDB taxonomy): domain Bacteria; phylum Actinomycetota; class Actinomycetes; order Streptomycetales; family Streptomycetaceae; genus Streptomyces; species Streptomyces calidiresistens. The sequence goes on along the minus strand of NZ_VKHS01000271.1, from coordinate 5,490 downwards.
TCCCGGTCCCCCGCACGATCTCCACCAACGGCATGCGCTCCACCGGGGAGAAGAAGTGCAGGCCCAGGAAGTCGGCCGGGCGGTCGACCGAACGGGCCAGTGCCCCGATGGGCAGGGTGGAGGTGTTGGTGCACACCAGGGCGTCGGGGGCGAGCAGCGGCAGCGCCTCGCGCAGCGCCGCGGCCTTGACCGCCGGGTCCTCCACCACGGCCTCGATCACCGCGTCGCAGCCGGCCAGGTCGGCGGGGTCGGCGGTGGGCGTCAGCCGACCCAGCACCTCCTCGCGCTCCTCCGCGGTGAGCCGACCGCGCTCCACCTCACGGGCCGTCAACTCCGCACAGCGCTCCCGGCCCCGATCGGCGCGCCCGGCGTCGAGGTCCTTGAGCACCACCTCGATTCCCGCCCGGGCCAGGACGTGCGCGATGCCGGCCCCCATCATCCCCGCGCCCAGGACGGCGGCCCGGGTGACGGGGTGCTCCGGGACGCCGGCGGGACGGCGGACGGGACGGACGAGGAACCCCCGGCCCCCTCGCGACATGCCGGTGAACTCGGCCTGTTGCCCCCCGAACGCCAGGACACCCGCACCGCCTTCCCCCACCCCGAGGAGGTCACCGACGCCCTGCGGGCGGCCCGGGGCGGGGTGTGGAAGCCCGCGGCGACCCTGTTGGGTGCCATCGGCACCGACTGGGAGCGCCGGTCCCACGTGTCGTTCCTGCTCGGCGAGATCGCGGCGGTGGACGACGGCTGGCTGCGGGACTGGGAGGCGGAGTTGCCCGGTTGCGCGGACGCGGCCCTGGTCAGGGCGCGTGCCACGGTCGTGCTGGCCTGGAAGCTGCGCGGCTCCCGCCGGGCGGCCCACACCTCGGAGGAGGAGTTCGAGGACTTCCACCTGGTGCTGAACCGCTCCCGGGCCGACATCGCCCGCGCCGCCGAACTCAACCCCGCCGACCCCACCCCCCACCTCACCGAGATCTGGACCGCCCTGGGGCTCGGCTACGACCACGAGCGGATGGAGCGGCTCTGGGCCGAGATCACCGCCCGTGCCCCGCACCACTACGAGGCCCACTTCTCCGCCCTGCAGTACTGGTGCGCCAAGTGGCGGGGTTCCCACGAGGAGGCGATGGAGTTCGCCGTCCGCGCCGCGGCCTCGGCGCCCCTCGGCAGCCTGCTGACCGCGATGCCGCTGATCGCCCACTACGAGCGGGCCATCCACGAGGGCGACACCTCGGTGGAACCGGACCGCACGCCGGAGATGATCGCCCGGGTGGACGCGGCGCTGATGGACGTGGCGGCGGCCGATCCGAACCACCCGCGCCTGGCGGAGGTGCGGCACCTGCTGGCCTACTACCTCACCTGGCAGGACCGTCACGAGGCGGCGGTGGAACAGTTCCGCCTCGTCGACGGGTACGTCGGCGCCCTTCCCTGGCGCTACGAGGGCGACAACGCGGCGGAGGAGTTCTGTCGGGTGCGCGACCTCGCCGTGGAGGCCGCGACCGAGCACGTGTGACGACCACCCGAACCGTCGGTGCGCCCGGGCGGTCGGTCACTCCCGCGGGGGAGCGGCCGACCGCCCGCTGTCGTCCGAACGGCTCGGCGGGGTGCGCGGGAGGGCTCCCGCGTGCATGGTGAGATGGTGATATGAGCGGAGAGCGACAGATCAGTGACGGATTGCGTGCGCGGCGGCGGTTCCTGGCCGCGACGATGCTGGCACCGGTGGCGGTGGGCCTGAGCGGCTGCGCCGCCCCGAACGGTGCCGCCTCCCGGCCCGCCGACGGACTGAACGGCCCCCCGGGCGGTGGGCACGGAACCGGCCACGGCGGCGAGCTGCTCGAGCCGGTGCCGGCCGACGGCCTGGACTGGAGCGGCGTGGCCGACGCGCTGGGCCGGCCGGGGGAGGTGAAGCGCGGGGCGCTCTACTACACGGGCTTCCCCCGCACCGACCTGACCGTGGTCTCCGAGGGCGTCACGATCTCCCCGGCCCTGGCGCTCGGCTCCCACATCGCCTTCATCCGCTACGAGGACGACAGCACCCTCCTGATGGGCGATCTGGTGGTCCTGGAGGAGGAGTTCCAGGACGTGAGCGATGCCCTGCACGCCCGGGGGCTGATGCAGACCGCCATCCACAAGCACCTGTTCGCCCACCAACCCGAGGTGTGGTGGACCCATGTCCACGGCCACGGGCCGGACGCGGCGGAACTGGCCCGCGGGGTGCGGGCGGCGCTCGACCGGACCGCCACCCCGCCGCCCGGGCCGGAGGACGGCGGGAGGCCGGACCTGGACACCGAGGGCATCGACCGGGCCCTCGGCGTCCCCGGGATGGTGGTGGGCGGGATCTACAAGTCCCTCTTCGCCCGGGCGGAGGAGGTCAACGACGGCGAACGGATCCTGCCGTCCGGGGTGGGCGCCATCTCGGCCTTCAACTTCCAGCCGGTGGGGGAGGGGCGGGCCGCACTCAACGGCGACTTCGCCATGATCGCCGAGGAGGTGCCGAAGGTGCTCCCCCGGCTGCGGCGCGGCGGCATCGACCTGGTCTCCCTGCACCACCACGGTCTGACCGACAACCCGCGGCTGTTCTTCCTGCACATCTGGGCGGTGGACGACGCGGTCCGGCTGGCGGAGGCGCTGCGCCCCGCGCTGGAGCTGACCCATGTGGTCCCGCTCGAACAGTGAGAGCGGCTCGCCGAGGGCGTGCCCGAGAGGCGCCGTCGGCCCCCGGTCCCGGGTGGGGTTCGGCTCCCGGACCGCGGACCGACCCCCCACCGGGAACGGGGCAGGTCGGATCTCCGGCGATCCCGGAGCGGTTCGGCAGTCAGGCGCGTGCGTCGCGTTGCTGCACTTCCTTGAGGACCGCCGACATCGTGGCGAAGTCGTTGTCGACGTGCAGTACCGTGTGATCGTGATGGACCGCCGTCGCGCACACCAGGAGGTCGACGGCGCCGGCGGCGCGGTGCTGCCCCCGTTGGGTGAGCTTGTACTGGGCGGTCTCGATCCAACGCCACGCGTGCTTCGGGGCCGGCGAGAGTCGGCAGAGGGCGTTCAACTCCTCGGCCAACTCGTCACGGTGTGCCGGGCTCGTGGCGGAGAAGAGGAACTCCGTCCGGGTGGGCTCGCAGATGTGGAACACGCCGGCGGCGATGTGTCCTTCCCACGGCCGCAGCGCCCCCGGCATACAGAAGAGGTGCCACAGGGCGGACGTGTCGAGGAGATACGTGATCATTCGAAGGCGGCCCGCCGGGCCAGTTTCGCTGCGGCTCGGGCCGCGGAGGCGGCCTCGAACTCGCCCCGCTGGCCACGCGCGGCCAGCTTTTCGGCCGCTTCGAGCCTCTTGACGCGCGCCACGTAATCCCGCAGTGCCCCGTTGACGGTCTCCTTTTTCGTCGAGGCACCCATGAGACGCATGGCCTCGGCCGGCGCCCCATCGTCGAGATCGATCTGGGTCACGGACATGATCGGCCCCCTCACGCGAGGTCCACGATGTGTGCAGCCCTGGTACATCACCAACATTCCTCGGGATGGTCACGGCTTCTCGTGAGGGGCGGGGCTCGTACCCCCGTGTCCGGCCGGGCGCCGTTGTCGGGGGCCGCGGACCACTTCTCCTTTGCGGGAGCGGACCCGGGGTCCGGGTCGGGGGCAGGGCTCCACCGGGCTGCCCGGGAGCGTGTTCGTCCCGCCGCGCGGTGGCGACCGCCGTTCGGGAGGACCCGGTCGAGCCGCGCTTTCGCGGCTCGGGCGGGGTGTTACCAGATGGGGCGGGTAGGGCTCGAACCCACGGCCGACGGATTATGAGCACGCGAGCGATCGTGCCGCCACATGACGTGCTCTACCGCAGAGTGCCATCGTGCCTGATCAGAGTACATTTCATGTACCTACCACCGCTGCACCGTGCTGGACTGTCCACGGGCGTGCGGCCACCCCTTGGCCACCCCCGGGGCCTATGGCCCGCCGTCGCGGCCCGGCGCACCCGTCTGTTGGACCTCGACAGGACGCCCCAGAAGACCACGCATCGAGGACGATTCCAGTTACGACACGGACGGGTAGGGCGTGTTGCGATCCTCGACCGCCCCGGAGGGCGGTCGCCACGTCCAGCAGGCTGGCGGCGAACGAGGCCACGCCGAGGTCGTGGCTTCCCGGGCCGATCGCTGCATCGACGGGACGCACCTTGTGGCGCATCTGGTGGTAGTCCCATACGATTCCGGCCCGATGCCGCTGCTTATCGGTGATGGCACGGTTGCTGTTGCACACGCTCTGTCCCCTGGTCACCGTCGCTGCGGTCAGCCCCACCTCTCCGCGGTGGCTGGCGGGTCGGCTACCAGACGGCCACGGCGGGGTAGTTGCTGACCGGGGGCGAGATGGAGCAGCCGTCATGCGGGACTCTGAAGTAGAGCGGCCTATCGCAGGTATTAAGAGCGTGTCCTATGTGGGGTGTGGCTCGTTGAGTGGGCAATGGGGAGTGGTCGGTGGGGTTGGATCGTTCCGGATGGTTTGTGGGAGTTCGTGGAGCCGTTGTTGCCACCCGAGCGGGTGCGACCGCAGGGCGGGGGAACGCGGAACACCCCTGATGAAGCGGTGTTCGCCGCAATCGTGTACGTCCTCACCAGCGGGTGCGCGTGGCGCCATCTGCCGCCGTGTTTCGGCATCTCCAAGTCCACCGCGCACCGCCGCTTCCTGATCTGCTCCAGGGCCGGGGTGTGGGCCCGGTCGCACCGCGCGGTGCTCGATCAACTCGCGGCCGCGGACCTGCTCGACCTCTCCCGGGTGCTGAGCGACACCGCCCACCTGCGGGCCAAAAAAGGGGGCGAACACACAGGTCCCAGCCCCGTGGACCGGGGCAGGGCGGGTCCCGGGATGCATGTCCTGTCCGATACGAACGGCCTGCCCCTCGTGGTCGCCGTCCCGGGTGGCAACACCCACGACAGCCAGGGCCTGAAGCCGCTCCCGGCCGGTCTCCAGTCGAGACACGACCCCGAACGCGGCCGCCACCACCGCCCCGGGCGGATCCACGCGGACAAGGCCTACGACATCCCCGACCTGCGACGATGGATGCGCGGCAAACGCCCGGCCGTCCGTATCGGTCGCAAGGGCGTGGAGAGTTCCCAACGACTCGGACGACAACGCTGGAAGATCGAAAGGACCATCGCCCTGCGGGTCGGCCACCGCCGCCTCTCACCGCGTTACGAACGGCATTCCCGCAACTACCTGGCCTTCCTCGGCCTGGCCGCCGCCCTCGTCTGCTACAAACGCCTACACCGACTCACCACATAGGACACACTCTTATAGTAATTGTCATCCGCTCGATCGGAGCATGCCCTTTGTGGACTCCTCAAGTGCCGTGCCTAACCCCCGAAAAGGTTTAGGCGCACATTTTATTGATCCGTCACTTTTTGGTGTCTCGTTCGTTGGTGTGGCATGGGTGATGACTTGACCGGGGACATGCGGAGGCTTTCGCCTGCTCAGCAGGAGGCTGTGCGGATGCGGGTGATGGCTGCGATC
>NZ_VKHS01000270.1 GCF_014141525.1 Streptomyces calidiresistens | reverse complement strand
GGCCTGATCGGACCGATCGCCGCCCGCCGTTCCCCGGCGCGATCCCACCCCACCGACATCCCGGGAAGAGAATCACACCACCATGGCGAACTTCACCGCCGCCGACGTCAAGAAGCTCCGTGAGCTGACCGGCGCCGGCATGATGGACTGCAAGAAGGCCCTGACCGAGGCCGAGGGTGACGTCGAGAAGGCCGTCGAGATCCTCCGGGTCAAGGGACAGAAGGGCGTCGCCAAGCGCGAGAGCCGCACCGCCGAGAACGGTGCCGTGGTCGCGCTCCTGGCCGACGACAACACCTCCGGCGTGCTGGTCGAGCTCAAGTGCGAGACCGACTTCGTCGCCAAGGGCGAGAAGTTCCAGGCCGTCGCCAAGAACATCGCCGAGCACGTCGCCTCCGCCGCCCCCGCCGACATCGAGGCCCTGCTCTCCTCCGAGATCGAGGACGGCAAGACCGTTCGCGCCTACGTGGACGAGGCCAACGCCACCCTCGGCGAGAAGATCGTGCTGGACCGCTTCGCACGCTTCACCGGTGGCTACGTGGGCACCTACCTGCACCGCACCAACCCCGACCTGCCCCCCCAGGTCGGTGTGCTGGTCGAGCTGGACAAGCCGGAGGCCGGTGTCGCCAAGGACGTGGCGCAGCACATCGCCGCCTTCGCGCCCAAGTTCCTCAGCCGCGAGGACGTTCCGGCGGAGACCGTGGAGAACGAGCGTCGCGTCGCCGAGGCCACCGCCCGCGAGGAGGGCAAGCCCGAGGCAGCCCTGCCGAAGATCGTCGAGGGCCGGGTGAACGGCTTCTTCAAGGAGAACACCCTCCTCGACCAGCCCTTCGCCAAGGACAACAAGAAGACCGTGCGCAAGGTCCTCGACGAGGCCGGCGTCACCCTGAAGGGCTTCGCCCGCTTCCGCGTCGGCGCCTGAAGCCCCGACCGACGCGCGCGCGTTCGACGGTCGGCCGCGCCCGGGCTCCCGGGCCGCTATTGTCGGGCGTGCCGCGGTCCCGTCCGGAGCACCCCTCGGACGGGCCCCGGAGGGACCCGCGGCGCGCCGTCCGACACCGGCATCGCATCCGGGCCCGTCCGGGTGCAGTGGCCCGAACCGGCCGTTCGGACGCGGACCCGGACCACGCAGTCGTGAGCAGGAGGCCATTGCCGAGCCAGGGAACCGCGAGGATCCACCGGCAATGGCCTCCTTCGCATGTGCACCAGGAGAGCCCATGAACGAAGACGCCCCCGCACCGAGGACGGACCATCGATCCGGCCGCCCCTCCCGCTTCCTGCTGAAGCTCTCCGGAGAGGCGTTCGCCGGAGGCGGAGGGCTCGGCGTCGACCCGGACGTCGTCCACAAGATCGCCCGGGAGATCGCCGCCGTCGTGCGGGAGGGGGCGCAGATCGCCGTCGTCCTCGGCGGCGGCAACTTCTTCCGCGGGGCCCAGCTCCAGCAGCGCGGCATGGATCGGGCCCGGTCCGACTACATGGGCATGCTGGGCACGGTCATGAACTGCCTCGCGCTCCAGGACTTCCTGGAGAAGGAGGGCATCGACTCCCGGGTCCAGACCGCGATCACGATGGGTCAGGTCGCCGAGCCCTACATCCCGCTCCGTGCCATTCGCCACATGGAGAAGGGCCGGGTCGTGATCTTCGGCGCCGGCATGGGCATGCCCTACTTCTCCACCGACACCACCGCCGCCCAGCGCGCCCTGGAGATCCACGCCGAGGCGCTGTTGATGGGCAAGAACGGCGTGGACGGGGTCTACGACTCCGATCCGGCGAAGAATCCCGAGGCGGTCCGCTTCGACGCCCTCGACTACAGCGAGGTCATCACCCGCGATCTCCGCGTCGCCGACTCCACCGCCATCACGCTCTGCCGTGACAACAGCCTGCCGATCCTCGTCTTCGAACTGCTCGCGGAGGGCAACATCGCCCGGGCGGTTCGGGGTGAGAAGATCGGCACACTCGTGAACAGCCAGGGCCGGCGGGCCTGAACGGCCCGCTCCACACACCGAATCAGGAGCACGTGGTGATCGAAGAAGCTCTCCTCGAGGCCGAGGAGAAGATGGAGAAGGCCGTGGTCGTCGCCAAGGACGACTTCGCCGCGATCCGTACCGGTCGTGCGCACCCGGCCATGTTCAACAAGATCGTCGCCGAGTACTACGGTGCGATGACCCCCATCAACCAACTCGCGTCGTTCTCCGTGCCCGAACCCCGCATGGCCGTGGTGACGCCCTTCGACAAGAGCGCCCTGCGCAACATCGAGCAGGCCATCCGCGACTCCGACCTGGGCGTCAACCCGTCCAACGACGGCAACATCATCCGGGTCGTCTTCCCCGAGCTGACCGAGGAGCGGCGCCGCGAGTTCATCAAGGTCGCCCGTTCCAAGGCCGAGGACGCGAAGATCTCCATTCGCGGCGTCCGCCGCAAGGCCAAGGAGATCATCGACCGGGCCGTCAAGGAGGGCGAGGTCGGCGAGGACGAGGGCCGGCGCGGTGAGAAGGAGCTCGACGACACCACCGCCAAGTACGTGGCGCAGGTCGACGAACTGCTCAAGCACAAGGAAGCCGAACTCCTCGAGGTGTGAGGCACGTCCCGCACCCGGAACAGCGCGACCCCGGTGCCTCCCGGGGCGCGTGCGAACGGAAAGCACCGATGAACGAGTCACCGCGATCGACCCCCGAGCACCTCGTCCACCCACCGACCGGTGCCGGCGTCGAAGCGGGGGACGCGTCGCGGATCCCGGGCAGGTCACCCATCCCCCACCCCGGCCGGTCGAGGGACCACGCCGGAAACCACCGAACCGAACAGCGCGAGGAGCGTCCCGATGACCGGCACGGCCACCCGGTGAGCCCTTCCGACAACGGGACGCACCGCCGCAGGCGCGCCGGGCGCGACCTTCCCGCCGCCATCGGGGTCGGGGTGGGGCTGGGCGTCGTCATCCTCACGACCCTCTTCCTGTACCGCCCGGCCTTCGTCGCCGTGGTGGCGGCGGCGGCCGTGGTCGGCGTGTGGGAGCTGGCCTCCCGTTTCTCGGAGACCAAGGGCATCTCGGTGCCCCTGCCGCCGTTGGCGCTCGGCGGTGCCGCGATGGTGGTGGCCGGTTACGCGGGGGGACCCCCCGCCGCCTGGCTGACCGCCGCGGCCACGGCCCTCGCCGTGCCGGCGTGGCGACTGCTGGGACCCCCGGAGAACTACCTGCGGGACGTGACCGCCGGTGTCTTCGCGGTCTTCTACGTCCCCTTCCTCGCGACGTTCGTCACCATGATGCTCACCGCCGAGGACGGGGCCTGGCGCGTGCTGGTCTTCCTGCTCCTCACCGTGGTCAGCGACACCGGTGCCTACGCGGTGGGGTGGAAGTTCGGCCGGCGCCGGCTGGCCCCCCGCATCAGCCCCGGCAAGACCCGGGAGGGTCTCCTCGGCGCCGTGGTGGCGGCCGTGGTGACCGGCGCGCTGTGCATGGAGTTCCTGATCGACGGGGGGACCTGGTGGCAGGGGATCCTGCTGGGTCTGGCGGTGGCGGCCAGCGCCACCCTCGGTGATCTGGGCGAATCCATGATCAAACGGGATCTCGGCATCAAGGACATGGGCACCCTGCTGCCGGGCCACGGCGGGATCATGGATCGTCTGGACTCGCTCCTGCCGACCGCCCCCGTGGTCTGGATCCTGCTGCTCGTCTTCGTCGGTTCCTGAGTTCCCGACCCCCGCACGGCCCGGGCCGTGCGGGGACGCCCCGGAGCGTCGCTGTTGATCTGCGACACTGGAGCGGTTATGCCTGCACCCGGAGAACTCACCCGGAGAGGGCAACGAGAAGCCCCCCACCAGCACGTTTCCGTCTGGCAGGGGGCCGTCTTGTGTCGTCCGGGCCGTCCCCGGGCCGTCTGAGGCGCGTTAGCTACTGCGGTGACGGTGGAGCATCCTCTCGTAGAGGAGCAGGAAGGGCGCCACGTAACCGGAAGCCTCAGCGGGAGTAGCGCTCCCGGTGGAGATGAGCGCGACGCCTCCCAGGAGGGCGCTGACATAGGTAGTGCCGGTGAGCCATGGGGGCGGATGGAGTTGCGGCGAGCGATCATTCATAGTGGAGTGGGTGCCTACTTCCTAGCCGAAGACGGAACCTTGCCGCCCACAGGCATTGGCCTGGCTGTGGGCGGCTTTCTCTGCTCACCATACCGAGCCTTACCCTTCTTAATGCCTTGCTTTCGAATGTGCAATTGATAAATCGCAACATGTGTTGCGATTTATTGTTGCGACTTCCTTGGATTCCAAGATTCAAAACCCTCTGGAGGTCGAATCCGATGGAATGTGGGGCCATGGGGGCCACTCGAAAAGCTTCGATGGGTTACTTGTGTGATGTGGCTCACTGCGCATTCCGGAGTGTGCGATCTATAACCCTGCGCGTCCTCTCGCGACTGCTCGGCATCAGGTGTGCGTAGACCCGAAGTGTCATCGCCGGGTCGGAGTGGCCCAGGTACTCGCTCACCGCCTTGATGCTCTCCCCGGCGTCCAGGAGTACTGAGGCGTAGAAGTGCCGCAGGGCGTGCATCCCGTGTTCCCGGGCCGAGACGTACGAGCCGTCCGGAGTCGCTTCCGGGATGACTCCCGCCGTCGCCAATGCCGGTTTCCAGACGTGCGCGTTGAAGTTGCCGCGCCACACGATCCCGCCCCGGGTGTTGGTGAACAGTAGGGGCACCCTGACGGCCTCTCCGCCCCACCTTCGCCACGGCAGCGTGATCGGCACCGGCCTGTGCCGCTTCATGTGTTCTTGCAGCGCCGAGGCCACCGAGGAGGGCAGGGGAACGTCACGCTCCTTGTCGCCTTTCGGCGGAGCCAACATGGCCCGTCCGTTGATGAGCTTGAGCTGTCGCACCACCCGCACGGTGTTCGACTCGAAGTCGATGACGTCCTGGCCCAGGCCGAGGATTTCCCCCTGGCGGAGCCCGCACCCGGCGCCGAGGTCCACCATCGCGCGATACCGCTCGGGGAGGGCAGCCCGAACCGCAGCCACCTGGTTCGGCGTCCAGGGCACCACCCGACTGTTCTCGACCGCCGGGGGCTTCACCGACTTCGCCGAGCAGGGATTGCGGGGCAGGTAGCCGTCATCGACCGCCGCACTCAGGCAGGCCCGAACGTTGCTGTAGATGGTCCGGGCGTATCCCCCCTCGATCTCACTGGTCTCCAGGGCGTGCACCAGCTCGCGGATGTGAGAGGGCCGGAAGGACGACAGCGGCCGGGAGCCGATACGGGGGAAGACGTGGAGCCGTAGCCGGATCTCCATGGCGATCCGGGTGTTCGGGTCGCTCGTATGGGAGGCGAGCCAGGCCGTCGCGTACTGCTGGAAGGTCGTGCGGGTGGCGGCGGGGTCGATGTACTGCCCGCGTTCCATGTCGGCCCGGGTACGCGCCAACCACGCATCCGCCTCCCGCTTCTGACGGTCGGGGAAGCTCTTGGACTTCTCGGTACCGTCCGGGCCGATGTAGCGCGCCCGGTAGCGCATCCCGAAGCCGTGCCGGGGCGTCTTGACCTTCACCGTCTTGCCGTCCGGTCCTTTCTCCACCCGGAACCACCGGTCTTGGATGTGTCCGGCCATCAGACGGTCTCCTCGATGCGGGAGGCGACCCAGCGGCGCACGTCCTCGGGGTCGAAGCGCAGGTGTCGGCCGACGCGGAAGCCGCGGGGGCCGGTGCGCTTGCGGCGCCACTGGTAGACGGTCTCCACGGGCACGCCCAGGAGGTCGGCGAGGTCGAGGGGGGTGAGGTAGCGGGCGGGCAGGTCGCGGCTCATGCGGTTCCCTCCCGGGCCCGGAGTTCGAGGAGTTGTTCGCGGGCGACTTCCCGGCCGATGCGCAGGTCTCGGGCGATGGAGGCGGCGAGCCAGGACTCGCCGGGGGAGTGGCCCGATCCGGCGTAGCTCCAGTGCGCCAGGACCAGGGTCGAGGCGTCTTCGGGTAGGTCGAGGTGTTCGCGTTGTTCGGCCGCCCGGTAGTCGGCGCGTGCCTGGCGGAGGGTGCCGAGGGTGGTGGAGTAGTGTCGGGATTTGGTGGAGAAGTGGCCCCGGAAGCCGAGCATGTGGGCCCAGGCCCACAGGCGGCGGTCGGGGTAGGCGGGGTCGAGGTCGCGGCAGGCGTGGATCAGGCGGCGGGTGTGGTCGGGCAGGGCCAGGCGGTCGAGTTCGGCGATCTCCCCGATCCGGTGGTCGGGGGTGCCGGTGGTCTCGGCGCCCTTGGTGGCGTACTTGGCGACGTAGGAGGCCACCGCCGCATCGGTCAACGGACCGTCTCCCTCACGGTCGGGGTCGGGGCGGGTGATGGGGCGGATGTCGAGCTGGCGGCCCCAGCGCAGCACCCGGGCGGGGT
>NZ_VKHS01000027.1 GCF_014141525.1 Streptomyces calidiresistens | reverse complement strand
GGGTTCGGCGGGGGCGGGGCAGTACCGGTTCCAGGCGTCGATGAACTGGGTGCGGGCGAAGCCCTTGGCCTGCGCGCCGCCGGGGAAGCGGTGGTTGGCCGAGCCGATGCCGTAGTCGCGCAGCAGGAGTTGCAGACCGCGCGGGGTGAGGCCGTGCGCGCCGTGTTCGGCCCACGGTGCCTCGCCGTCGGCCCGCAGCGCCTCGATCAGGCGGCTGGTGCGCAGCACGGCGGGGTCGCCCTCGTGGGCGAAGACGCGGCGGATGTCGGCCAGGATGCGGACCCGCAGGCCGCTGTCCTCGTCCTGGTCCGCCTCGTGCGCGGACATCGCGCGGCAGGCGGTGCGGGCGGCGTCGGGCCACTGGCCCCCGGCGAGGTCGGCGACGATCACCAGGGGTTCCCAGGTGTCGGCGGCGCGATCCTCGACCGGCATCGCCGGCTCCGCGTTCATCGCCTCCGTCCTCAGCGGGCGCAGCCACGCGGTGAGGCGGTCGCGGAGGTGGTGCAGGGCGGGGGTGTCGCGGGCGGTGCGGAATGCGGCGACCTTCTCCGCCCCCGCCCGGCGGCGCATCCTGACGACCACGGACCGGTCCATGATCGTGTCGGGGAGGTCCCCGATCCCGGCCAGGGCGGCCATGGCGAAGGTGGGGAACGTGGCGACGTCGTGGTTGGGGCCGGTGACGCGCAGGGTGGGGCGGTTGCGCTGGTGGCCGGCGTTCAGCAGGCCGCGCAGGTCCTCGTTGCGTTCGGCGACCTTCTGCGAGCCGAAGAGGGTGTCGGCCTCGTCCACCAGCAGGGTCGGCGGCTCGTCCTCGGTGATGGAGCGGAAGATCGCCGCCGCGCTGGCGTTCACGGTGATCAGCGGCGCGTGCACGGTCTCGGTGACCACGTCCAGGAGCCGGGACTTCCCGCACCGCTTGACCGGACCCACGATCGCCAGGCGCGGCGCGTGCTGCCAGGCGGTCTGCAGGTGGGTGGCGGCCACCCACAGGGTGACGGCGTCCAACACCTGCTCGGAGGGCAGGATCACGAACCGGGATATGCGGCGCCGCAGTTCGTTCAGCAGTTCCGCGCCCCGCCGGGCGGGCTCCGCCGGGGAAGGCGGGCCGGCCTCACCGGTCGCCGCGTCACGCCGGGGATCCTCCGGGGCGGATGGCGGCGACTCGGGGGCGGTGCCGGGGAGAGATGGCGTCGGGGTGGGGGTCTCGTCCATACTGGGCATCGAGCTCCTCGTCTTGCGGGCCATATGGGACGGCAATCCCAGCTCCGCAGGTTGATCGCTAGGGATGGCGGTTGTGAGGTTCGAGCTTGGCCCCCCGGCTACCACCGGGGGGCTTTTCTCGTGTGCGGGGACGACGGACGGACGGGTCTTCCCTCCCGTTCGGCACGCGACCGGCGGCACCAAGATCGTATCACGAGCACTGCGCATCGCAGAAGTATTTTGCGAGTCGCAGAAGCGATGCTACGGTGGTACTCCTGCGCGAGGCAGGGACTCACTGCCCACGGAAGGAGGTGATCACATGAGCGAGGACCCCTCGGAGGGCGTGCTCCTCAGCGGCGAGGAGAACGTCGCCGTCCGCATCAGGTTGGAACGCGAGGCACGCGGCTGGAGCACCAACGGCCTGTCCGACCGCCTCAACGAGGCCGGGTTCGAGATGAACCCCTCCGCCGTGTGGCGCATCGAGAACCGCAAGCGCCGCATCAACCTCGACGAGGCCATCGGCTTCGCCGAGGTCTTCGGCATCGACCTGCGCAACCTCGTCGGGCCACCCCAACTCGCAGCCAGGGCCAGGGCGATGCACCTCATCGACGAGGTCGTGGAGGCGTTCCGCGCCACCCAGCGGGCCAACGCGACCTTCACCCGGGCGCGCGACGCGCTCGACGCCTACCTGGCCGAACACCCCGACATCCGCGAGGAGGCGGAGGTCATGGTCTCCAACGCCATCGCCGAGGTCAGCGCCATCCACCTGACCGAGAGCCACGATCCCGCCTCGGACCCGGGCACCCGGGCCGAGGAAACGTAGACCCGCCCCCTTCGGGGCGGACCCCACCGCACAACCGCCATCCCAGCGATCGACCCGGCAGGCCGGCATTGCCGTGCCACACGCCTGCCAGAAGAGGAAGACTCCTTGCGCCGACCGGCGATACCCCATGCCTCCAACCGGCCCTCGACCACGCCGGAGGAGGTGACCACCACCGACCGCCTCCTCACCGTGGAGGAAGCCGCCGCACGCCTCGGCACCGGCACCCGCTTCATCCGACGCCTCATCGCCGAACGCCGCATCCGGTACGTCAAGCTCGGCAAGCCCGTCCGCGTCCCGGAGAGCGCCCTCGCCGCCTACATCGCCGAACGCACCGTGCCGACCGCCGCCGAGACGCGGGCCGCCCGCTACGGGAAGGCGGTCTGATGGCGGGACGCAAGCCGCAACGGCGGCGCGAGTTCGGCACGGTCCGGCAGCTCCCCTCGGGCCGCTTCCAGGTCAGGTACTGGGCACCGGACGGCAGCCGCCGCAAAGCCCCGGAGACCTTCGCGACCAGGGGCGAGGCACAGACCTGGCTCACCCTGACGAAGGCCGACATCGAGCGCAACCACTGGGTCGACCCGGACGCCGGCGCGGTGAACTTCGAGACCTATGCCATGAAGTGGATCGAGGAGCGCGGCCTTGCCGCCACCACCGACGAGCTGTACCGACGGCTGATGCGGATCCACATCCTCCCCACCTTCGGCGGCCTCGACCTCGACGGGATCACGGCGCCCGTCGTGCGGACCTGGCGGGCCGAGCGGCTGGGGGTGACCGGCGCGACGACGGTGGCCAAGGCCTACCGCCTGCTCAAGGCCGTCATGGAGACGGCGGTCGACGACGAGTTGATCCGTCGGAACCCCTGCCGGATCCGGGGCGCGGGCAGCGAGAGGGCCAGGGAACGACCCACCGCGACCGTCGACCAGGTCGATGCGCTCGCCAACGCGGTCGGCCCCCGTTGGCGGCTGATGGTGTACCTCGGCGCCTACGGCCCACTGCGGCCCGAGGAACAGGCCGCCCTGCGCCGCCGGGACGTCACCCTCGAACCCCTCACGGTCCGCGTCACCACGGCGGCACCCGAGCTGACCACCGGCCGCCGGGTCGAGGGCGACACCAAGTCCCGGGCGGGCGCCCGGGTCATCCACCTTCCCGCCTTCCTCCACATCGAGATCAAGAGGCACCTCGACTGGTTCGCGGAGAAGGAGCACGACGGTCTGCTGTTCGTCGGCGAGCGCGGCAAGCCGTTTCGACGGTCCACCTTCGGGCGGCGGTGGCGCCGGGCACGGGCGGCGGTCGGCCTGCCGGAGGACTTCCGCTTCTACGACCTCCGGCACACCGGGCACACCCTGTCCACCCAGTCGGGCGCCACGCTCAAGGACACGATGGTCCGCGCCGGCCAGTCCTCGCACAGGGCGGCGCTGATCTACCAACACTCCGACGACACCCGCCAACGCGAAGTCGCCGAGGGCATCGACGCCAAGGTGCGAGCAGCCCGGGACAGGGAGGCTTCGCCCCGCTCCCGAGGGCGAGAGGCCCGATAACGCGCTGGGGCTGGGACGAAGAGACTCGTCCCAGCCCCGGAGGTTGTCCCGCAATGCTCGGTTGGGCGCAAACGAGGCGGACAACCTGCTATCGGCGAAGGCCGGGGCGGGGATGAGTGGACCCGCCTATGTTTCCGCCGTGCACCAGCCTCGATCCATGGCGATGACCGACGGTGACCTGGTGGCGGCGTTCCCGAACCGGCTCGCCGATGACATCCGCGCGGTCTTGGCGGTCATGCCGCAGGCCCGGAGCGCACCCGTGTCACCGTTCTCGGTGTACGTGGGTGATGAGGCCGTCACCATGCCGTTGGATCTGATGGTCGGGCCGGTCTCCGTGAGGCGGCTGTCCATGAGGTGGCTGCGGTAGTGGACGTGCCGTGGGTCGCGTCGGATGCGCCGGTCGAGGTGTTCGGGGGTGTGGAAGGTGACGTTGGAGAGCGAACCGTGCCGCAGCAGGGCCCGGGCGCCTTCGACGGGGTTGAGGTTGGGCACACAGGGCGGCAGGTAATGGATGGGGCTTGTAGCAGGACAGCGCCGCGATGGAGACGCGTCTGCGGGAACGGCCCCCCTCCCGCGCCACCGGGGACCGACCGCGCCGGAACCAGGCCTTGGCCTGCAGCGGTGTCATGGAGAAGTCGGCTTCGCCCTCGAAGATGAGCTGAGATCTACGGGCTGCCGCGAGTCTTCCGCGCGGAGCCGGATCTCTTTCATCCCCCGGCCACAGCCTCGTCATCTCGCTTCACGGCCCGGCGTGCTGGAGGCACCACCCGGCCGAGGGGGAGCACCTGGCAGGACCAGCCGCTGCGCGCCAGCAGCTTGCGCACACCCTGGATCGTGTAGGTCAGGTGGAAGTGCCGGCCGATCACCGTCTTTCCTCGGCTGAGGGGCCGGTGCTGGTCCTCCCAGCCCTGCGTGGCCGGCCCTTTGGCCGGTTCCGCCTCCGTCTGCGCGAACTGCTTCTCACTCGGCCGCGGCAGCGACGCCGGGCCCTGTGACAGCAGCACCCGCGGACCCCCTTGGCCTACATCTTCCGCCAGCGCTGCACCGAGCGGATGCCAACGCACAGGTCCGTGGCGATCACAGAACTCGCCTCCCCCCGGCGCATCTCTCGACTGCCTTGAGCCGTAACTCCTTGCGGGATTGCTACCGTTCGACGGTCAGCCCGCCCCCTTCTTTGCACCTTTGGTGAATCGGCCCAGGGCCCTCCGGGTGGCTCAGGCCACATGAAAAGCGCCCTCGTCACGAAGGGAGCCGTTTCTCTGCGGGCGCCGCATGGGTGTCCCTGGAAGCTGGTTGCTCGGGCACGAGGGTCACTTGGGGCACGCGCCCGCCACGGCACCGGGCCGTTCGCTGCGCGTCAGATGCCGATGAGTCTGATGCGGTCCCCGCACAGCATGCGCATGTCGTCGATGTCCGAGGTCAGCATGGCGACGGGGCCCGGCTGCCGCAGGGCCGCCTCGGCAACGGTGGCATCGATCGCGTACTTGTGGCCGTGGAGGTCAGCGCCTTTGAGTAGATCTGCCGCAGTCCTCGCAGCCTGGTCGGTGACCGGTTCGATCTTCAACCGGGACAGTGCCCAGCGCAGCCGGGGCAGGTTTACTCGGCCGTGACTGACCTCGACGATCGTATTGGCGCTGATGACCAGGTCGGCGCCCATGTCGTGGAATACCTGGAACAGCGCGAGAGTCTTGCGGTCCTGCGCTACCCAGGCCGAGAGTCCTTGGGAGTCGAGGACCACCGTTTCGACGTGCTTCACGCGGCCGCCGGCTCCGCCCCGTTGCTCTGTGTGCCGAAGATCCGGGTGCGCGCCTCAGCCAGTTCCTCCTCGGTGAATACCCCGTGCTGCTCCTGGTACCGCCGCAGGTCGTCACCCAGGAGCTGGTGCCGGATCTGGCGTGCCACTGCCTCCGCCACATACCCGGAGACATTGTCAGTGAGCTTCTTCAGCTCGTCCACCTGCTCGGTGGGAAGGGTCACGGTGATCCGCGTAGTACTGGCCATACGATCTAGCATACTCCAGTATGCGCGATGGTGGCGAGCGTGGGTACCGAGGAGCGAACCCACTTCCGGGCCGGGGAAGCACCGGTGTCTCCGCTCCAGCGGTATTGCCGCCTGCACCCGGTGGCGCGCTTCCCGCCACGGGGACACGGCCCGGCGGGCACGTTGAGGAGGAAACGGGCTGGTACGACACCTGTCACCGGAATGACGAACCAGCTGTCGCCCGCTACGCCCCGTTCGGACGGGCGCCACGCGGCTCTCCGCAAAGACGCCGGTGTGCCGGACAACGTGATGAACCCTCTCCGGGGAAAAGTCGTCGATCTCATGAGGAGTACCGGGCGGCTGGCCCGGAGGGCACACAGGACATCACCGGCGACAAGTGGATGCGCCATCCGCTCGGAAGCTGTCCCGGCTCATGGGATTCGTCAAGGCGGAGTGGGACGAAAGGTTCTCGGGATTCCAGCTCGACGCCGACGCGTACCGGTCGGAACTTCCCGCACTCCGGAATCAACTGCTGCCCGGCGCGTGGAGCTTATGCTCCGAACCGGACCACTACCGGTTCAGCAGCCGGCGCTGCGTCAAAGATCTCGTCGGTGAGGCACGGGAGGAACGGATCGGTGCGACGCAGCGGTTGCGTTGGGCTGGGGCGACGATGGACTCGTATTCGGCGGTGAAGGTGCCCTGTACAGACAGCGGCAGCTGGAGATGCAGAACGATTCCCCTGGAGTATTGGTGAGTAGCGGGCGTGAGGACACAGGGCCCGGCCCCAACGGGGCCGGGCCCTGTGAGGTCGGTGTTTATGTGGTCTCGCCGTGCGCCAGCACACGGGCCTTGGCCGCCCACTCCTCCATCCTCGTGATGGCGGAGGTCAGCTGCTTCACCGCGGCGGAGATCTCCTTCACCGGCTTGCGGAGGTGCCGACTCAGTCGGACCATGGCACCCGCCGAGGCGCCGAAAGAACTGATCTGTGCGAGGCCGTCCCGCGCGGCCTCATCCAGAGACATCAGTTGCTCCAGGAACTGATCCGCTCCCTCGCCGCGCTCATCATGCGGTGTCATCTCGATGAGCGCCAGCGCGGCCCGTACTCCACTGTCCAGGGTCGTCATCCGCTCCGCGAACGCAGCGGCAACAGTGTTCAGTTCGCCTGTGGGCGCGCTGATCGTCTCGGAGTAACGGGCGATGGCGGCGAGCCGTGCGCTCATGGGCGCGTTCGCCTTGGTCAGATCGACCATCTCGGTGCCGCACTGCTCGGACAACACTGCGATCGTCTCGATCGTTTTTGTGATCGCCTCCATGTCGGCGGTCATCTCGTCCAGCCCGTCGTCGATCACGGCGAAGTCATCGAGCAGCCCCGGTGTGTCCTCCTCCTCGCCGTTCCCGTCATCGCTGACCTCCGAAGCGAAGGCCGGTCCGTCGCCGGTATGGAGTCCGCGCAGTACCCGTGCCGGTGTGAGGAGTTCGAAGCCGTCCTGAAGCCCGGCTTCCAGAGTGCTCTCGATCTCCTTGCGGGCTCCGGCCAGATGGCTGCGCGTCCGCTGGTAGCGAATAGTCCTGATCGATGCGATATCGAATGGCAGCTGCCCAGCCTCCCCAATATGGATCGTCGGCTTGCCGGTGATGTGCCGCAGCCCCAACTCGTACATCACATTCGGGTTGCCGCCGCTGACGTCCGCGACGACCAGGTCGGACTCGACGACGTGCCGACAGATCTGCTCGTTGATGTCACCGGCGTGTGCGATGCCATCCGCTCGCACGGCGCTGATGCCGTACTTCTCGCAGGCGGGGGCAATCACCTGCTCGAAGATGCCGAGGTGATGCTCGTACGCCTCACGCTCGGGGCTGCCATGCGCGGCGTGAGGGTCCCCGATGGGGCCGACAACGAAGCACCTCCGGGGGTGGTCGGACTCCTGTCGGAGCATCTGTGACGTGATCATGCGAGAACCTCCGATGTGTGAGCGTGGATGTCGTGGGGTGGGACGGCGGGCGGGGCGTCGTCGGCCGGAGGGACGGCGTATACCGGACGTTCCTCGATGCCGAGGGCATGTAGTAGGTAGGCGGTGGGGATGCGATAGCGTCCGCCGACCCGGAGCACGGGACATGGGAAGGTGCCAAGGCGGATCAGCTTGTACGCCGTTGCGGGGCAGATACCGAAGGCGCGGGCGGCTGTGCGCAGGTCGACACTCAGGGGCAGGTTGAGAGCCTCCGCGAAGCCGAGCGGCAGGCTGGCCCGCCCGCTCACCGCAGGGCTCCTGCGGGGCACAGGGCCAGCGTGCCGATGATGTGGGCCTCCTCGTGGCGGCGGGCCCGGAACACCAGGTTGGGCAGGCGGCTCTCGGTCCGCGGCCGGCCTCGCCGGGGGCCTCGCTCGGCGAAGCGGAGCGTGGCATACAGGCATTCGCGGCGGAACGGGGGTGTGATGTGCACTTCCCATCCCTCGGGTGGGCGGGGCCGCTCCTCCGGCGAGATGGTGGCGTTGCGTGTCTCGGCCAGGGCATGGATGTCGAGGATGGGGATCTCCCGCGTGACGCGCTTCGCGTAAGCCCACATCCGGTTCACCGCCTCCTTGATCAGGCGACCGCCGGTGTCCGGGCCGGTCGGGTCGGCCGTGTCGAGAGCGGTGAGCACAGCCAGGACGGCCTCCGCCTCCAGGTCGGCCCGGTCGACCTGCCGCCAGAGACGCAGGATCCGGTAGAGATTCCGGTACAGCCCGGGCAGCGCCAGCCAGACGACGAACAGCCGTCCGGTGCCGTCACCGTCCCGTGGCTCCTGTCGGGCGTCGGTGACGGCCTGTCGCCAGACCGCCGCGCCCAGCGCCGCGTCCCGCCGCGGACCGTAGAGTGCTTTCCTGCTCTCTTGTGGGGAAAGCAGGACCGCGCGGGAGTCGACCTGCACCATGAGGGGCGGCCGCGTGCCGCCGGGCAGTCCGAGAACGTTCCGGTCGATCCGGGCGAAGACGCTTCCGGATCCGGTCAATGTCATGTCTCTTCCTTTCCGGCCCCATCGGGCCGGAGGTACACCAGAGCGGCGGCGGCTCGGCCGCAGACGTGTACGAGGCCGGTCAGGGCGGACCGCACGGCCGCGTGCCGCGTCATGCGAGCCGTGTACGCCGTCCCGTTCTGGCGCCGGGACCGTGCGGCGGACGAAACGGGCGGGTGGAAGTGAATGTCGCCGTACACGGCGTGGCCCACGTTCACCCCGTAATCCGCCCACTGGCTGTCGCCCCGCTCCTGCCGGAGTGGCGCCTTGGCGGGGGCCGTCACCGGGCGGGCCCGGGGTCGGCCGAGGGAGGGGACACGGGCAGGCCGACAGTGAGGCCGCCGACAACGTCTCGACCGACGGCGGCGCCCTGGTGGACGTACTGGGACAGGGGCATCCGACTCGGGGCGCTGGCACTCGGCAAGAGCTCGGGCTTCGGCTCCGGCACCTCTGCCATGGCCGACCGGATGTCGCAGGGCGCGTGCCCCGGCACGCGGATCCAGCCGTAGCCGCCGAACTCCTTCACTCGTACATGGACCTGTGTGTACTGGGCAGGGTCGAGGTCCGGCCACCCGGCCCGCACGACGTCCTGGTACAGCCGGTCCGACACCATGACGGCGAGATCCGCCACAGTGAGGGTGGCGAGTACGGCTTTGAGTTGGGGCGCGTTGACGTAGCGCGCCACGGCGACCGGGGCCGGGCCGGCGTGGCCGAGGGCGGCGTCTGCGACCACGCCAGTGTCCACGGCCATCCGCAGCCTGACCCGCTGGGCGGCCGGGCGGGCGTTGCGGTCCCCCAGACGAACCGCGAGATGATGGACGAAGGGACCCAGCACGGCGTCCTCCGGTGTGGCCTTGGGGAGGACCGCGAACTCCAGGTCGCCCTGCGGTTGGCGTATCCACGCCGACCGGTCCAGCCCGGTCAGCGCCGCCGCCTCGTCGAGCATTCGGACCAGCTCGGACTGGACGACCGACTGCGTCCGAGTGTCAAGACGGCTGTAGTGCTCCACGTCCACGGCCATGCACAGCCGACGGTGCGGCGTGCAGACCGAAGACCGGAGAAGAGGGACATCTTTCATGGCAACTCGCCACCTTCCAAAGGGTTTGGGTGCGGTGCACGCCAACTGTGGGTGGAAAGGGCGGGAGCAGCCAAGAAAACCGCATTAATGCGGTTTTCTTGGCGTGGCTCTAGGCTGTCGGCACCCTCAGGAGGGCTGTCTCGTGCAGTCCGATCAGGTCCCGTACGTAGGTCTGCCGGTGGCCGGTGGTGATGATGTCCTTGTGTCTTAGCTGCGTAAGCGCCTTGTGCACGCTGCGCGTTCCGGCACCAATGAGGGCGGCGAACTCAGACTGCGACAGGTTCACGCCAATGCGCAGTGAGTTCCGTTCCGGCTGCCCGTACGTGGTGGCCAGTTCGACGAGCACGCGCGCCAGCCGAACCGGGACCGGGTATTCGCCGAACTCGAACCGCAAGCGGTCGGATCGACGCAGCCGGGCGCAGACCACCTGAATGAACGTCAGCGATATCTCGGCATGGGCGAGGAGGAAGGCGCCCAGCTCATGCCTCGGGACAATAGTGGCGACCACCTCACCACAGGCGGTGACCGTGGCCGACCGCCGCCCCACGCCCATCGCAGCTACCTCACCCACGATGTCCCCCGCAATCCTGATGTCCATGAGTCGTACCCGGTCCCGGTCCAGTCGCGCGGTCACCTTCACCACCCCCTCGTGAAGGACCACCAGCTCCCGTGCCTGTTCGCCTTCGTGGATGAGTACGTCTCCCACCGCGTAGCGGCGTCGGGTGCCGAGCCGTGTGAAGGCCGTGCTTGCTTCAGGCGACAACATGTCGAGGAAGGCCATGCGGCCGTTGGAGTTCCAGCCATGCATCATCCGCACAGCACAGCACTCGGTCACCCTCGGCGGCGAGCGATTCTGTCCAATCCGCTGGCGCGCCAGACGCACGCAGGGGCGCGCCACGGCGCACGGTCGGACTATCCGTCGTACCCCCTATGAGCCGGAGCCAGCCGGGTTGGACCGTTCAGTTCCGGTCGGAGTCGTTGATTGCCTCGTCCACGCCGTAGGAACCGGGAATAGCAACTGGTCCATCAGATCGAGGATCTCGGACCGGCCCGGGTGAAGATGCTCGAACATGCGCGCGGACCAGAAGGCGGCCGATGTGGCGCGCGTCAGCCGCACTGCGGGCCAAGTCGACCGCAGTGGCCCCGAAGCCGGAAATCGATCAGTGCGGTTACTGCTGCAGCGGCGGTTATGGGGGTCGGTAACTTCCAGCCCGGACAAACGCCGGCAGTGCGGTGGTGACCGGGGCGTGGATCAAGTGGTACGCCTGCTCGCCGGTGGCGTGGTTGCGGCGGATCAGCAGTGCGGTCTCGAAGCCGTCGCGGCCTCGCGGTCCGGCAGCGGGACCAAGGCCCTGGCGTTCTCGTGTTCACCGACCGGGCGGATCTCCCCCGCGTGCGCGGGCAGGGGCGCAGCCAGGGTATGGGCATTCTGCCTGCGGGGCCCGAGCGTGTGCCGGTAGCCGATGGCCAACACGTAGGACAAGGCGCTGATCGGTGAGCCAGGCCCGCAGGGCGGGGTTGTCGCCCTACACCTCGTCCCTGGTCACCCACCGGAACGGCCCCTGGCTGCTACCGCCCGCGCCGGCATGGTCTTGGCCGGGGCAGGTTCGGTCGCGAAGACGACGTGCCGGCCAACCCGCGCGTCTGCCTGCCGTGGCGCACCCTCCGTCCAGGAGCTCGGCAAGTACAACTCGCGGTCGGCCAGTGCCCGCCTGGCTGCGGAGGCGTAGGCCAGGAAGACCTCCAGCCGACAGTTATCGATCTCCCCGTGGTGCCGGCGTATTGCCGCTGCACCCCAGCCGGCCGGACGCCCTTCTTGAAGAATCCGGTTTCGTCCACGATCAACACGCCGTCATTGTCGGCGAGATGCTCCAGCGTGAAGGAGCGGACCTCATGCTGAACCGCATTCGCGTCCCAGTTCGCCTGGTTCAGCAACCGCTGCATGTCATACGGGCACAGCTCCCCGGCCTGCTCGGCCAGCGTCCACCCGTTCTTCCGCTCCAGAGCCGTCAGCAGCCCCTGCCGATACTCCCCAACCCGCCGACGAGGACCCGACCTGCGAAAGTGCTGACCAAGCCGGTCCTGCAGAACCTCCAGATCCGCAACCCGGGCCGGTGCCATTGCGCCGTGTGCAGGCGCTTCCAAGCATCTGCGAGCTGTGGTCTTCCTGAAAGTTGGGGCACGCGGAGGGCACGGCGCCTACGGGGAAGACGGGCAACGAAAAAGGCCCAGGTCTGTGACCTGGGCCTTTCGTCTGGAGCGGGCGACGAGAATCGAACTCGCGCTCTGAGCTTGGGAAGCTCATGTTCTACCATTAAACTACGCCCGCGAGGGGAGGCCGGAAGGGCTTCCCGTCGGTGTAGAGAGTACCTCATCACGGCCTCCGGGTGCAGCGATGCCGGCGGGTGTGACGGTCCGGTTTCGGCCGGAGTGCCGATGCCGGGACCTGTCCCCGCCATCCCCTACCGTATGGACGGTCGTCCAGAGCAGGGGAGTGCGTCGTCTTGCAGACCACCGTCGTCCGCTGTGCCGAGGGGCACGTGTTCAACACTCCGGCTTTCCCGATGCAGCAGTTGAATCCCGAGCGTTTGGGCCCCGCCCGGTTGCTCCGCTGTCCGCGCTGTGCGCGGCTGCGCAGCGCCGTGCCGGTGGTCGGCGCGGAGGCGGCTGTCGGCGGGGGAGGGGTCGTCGTCGGGAGCGCGTGAGCGTTCGGAGGTTGTCGGAGGAGCGGGGCCCGGGTCGCGGCGGCGGCACGGGCCCCGTGCCGTGTCCGGGGCGGGCCCGCGGCCGGGCGCGGGGTGCCGGTCGGTGGCGTTCCGGGATGCCGGGCGGCGCGGCACGGCCAGGGGTCCACGTACGCGATCCCCGGACTTCGGGGACACGGGAACGCCGGTGCGCAGGGCGCCCGTCGGGCCCCGGGGCTCCGCGGGCGCCGGAGCGGCCGGTCGGCGGCTCAGATGGTGGTGCGGTGGAAGTCGATGTAGGAGCGCGAGGCGGTGGGTCCGCGCTGGTTCTGGTAGCGCGAGCCGCGCGCGCCGGACCCGTAGGGGCGCTCGGCCGGTGAGGTGAGCCGGAACAGGCAGAGTTGGCCGATCTTCATGCCCGGCCACAGCTTGATGGGCAGGGTCGCGACGTTCGACAGTTCCAGCGTGACGTGCCCGCTGAAGCCGGGGTCGATGAAGCCCGCCGTGGAGTGGGTGAGCAGTCCCAGTCGGCCCAGGGAGCTCTTGCCCTCCAGCCGGGAGGCGATGTCGTCGGGCAGGCCGATCAGTTCGTAGGTCGACGCGAGGACGAACTCGCCCGGGTGCAGGATGAAGGGTTCGTCGCCGACCGGTTCGATCATGCGGGTCAGGTCGGGCTGTTCCACCGCCGGGTCGATGTGCGGGTAGCGGTGGTTCTCGAAGACCCGGAAGTAGCGGTCCAGTCGGACGTCGATGCTGGACGGCTGGACCATCTCCGGGTCGTAGGGGTCGATGGTGACCCGACCGGCCTCGATCTCCGACCGGATGTCCTTGTCCGATAGCAACACCCCCGCAGGTTATCGCTGCGGGGGCGTTGCTCGTGCACCGGGGCTCCGGCGACCGGGTGGGGCGGGTGCGGCCGGGCCCGGGTGGGTCGGTTCAGAGGGTGCCCAGCTTCACCAGCATGAGGAGGGCGATCAGCTGGATGGCGGAGGCGCCCAGGGCGCGCGGCCAGGGCAGTTCGTGGGAACGGCTGACCATCAGGGTCAGCAGGAAGCCCGCGTACAGCCAGGTGAGCCAGCCGACGATCTGCACGATGATGTCGGCTCCGCCGAGGAAGACGGCGAGGGCCAGGCGGGGCACGTCGGTCATCGTCATGATCAGCATGGCGAGGCCGGCGGTGGGTGCCCAGTGGCCGTTGCCGCCCAGTTGGCGGGCGAGGCTGTGGGTGACGGTGCTCAGCAGCAGGGCGCCGATGACCATGGCGACGCCGGTGACCAGCAGGTACGGGATGAGGCTGGAGAGGGTGGTGGCGAGGATCGAGTCCCGGGCGCTGTCCAGGCCGAAGACGGCCACCAGGCCGTAGAGGAAGGTGACGATCAGCGCGGGGCCCCACACGGCGTGGTCGCGCATGTGCCAGAAGGTGGGGTCGGGGCGCAGCACCAGCCCCCGCAGCAGTTCCTTCCAGCCCAGGGGCGGCGGGCCCGGCTCGGCGGGCCCGTGGTCCTCGTACGGGGCGGGGTCGGGTTCCCGGTGTCCGTGGCCGCCGTACCCCGGGCCGTCGTACCCGTGGCCGGAGTACCGGTCGTCCCCGTGGCCGCCGCCGTGCTGGGGCGGGTAGCCGTAGCCGCCGCCGCGCCCGCCGTAGCCGCGCTCCCCCACGGGCCGCACCCGGTCGTACCCCGAGGGCGGTGCCGGAGCGGCGCCGGGGTCGCCGTTCTCCGGGCGGTACAGGTAGCCGAACGGGTCGTCCCCCTCCGGGGTCCCCGCTCCGTGGTGGCCCGCGCTCATGGCTCGCGCTCCTTCTCGTTCCCCGCCCTCGGTCATGCCGGGGCCGAGCCTACCCCGTTCGGGTGAGAACGCCGGCCTCTTCCGGACGGTCCGCCGGCTCAGCCGGCGCGGCGCCGGCCGTGGGAACGCGCCCGCTTCTCGACGTACATCCGCTGGTCGGCCGATTGCAGTATCTCCTCGATGGAGAGTCCGCAGGAGGCCCAGCCGATACCGAAACTGGCGCCCACCCGCACCGACCGGCCGTCCACCCGGATCGGCGGGATGACCGCGCCGCGCAGCCGCACCGCCAGGTCCGAGGCGTCGGCCGGTCCCAGGCCGTCGGCGAGCACCACGAACTCGTCGCCGCCCAGCCGGGCGACGGTGTCGTCGTCGCGCACGCACTCGCGCAGCCGGCGGGCGACCTCCCGCAGCACGGCGTCGCCGCTGTGGTGGCCGAAGCGGTCGTTGATGGACTTGAAGCCGTCGAGGTCGCAGAAGAGCACGGCCAGGCCCTTGCCGTCCGAGCCGGGGGTGCCGGGTTCCATGACGTGCTCGTGGTGGTCGTAGGGCGGGGGCGCCGGGGTGCCGAGCCCCTCGAAGGCGTCGGTGGAGCGGCGGGTCAGCGGCTCGCGGGGGCGGGCGCATATTCGGCTGCCGAGGCGCTGGCGCAGCTCCGCGTTGTTGGGCAGGCCGGTGAGGGCGTCGTGGCTGGCGCGGTGGGCGAGTGCCTGCTCGTGCCGTTTGCGCTCCTCGATGTCCTCGACGTGGAGGAGGAGGAAGCGGGGGCCGTCGGTGGTGTCGGCGACGACGGAGTTGCGCAGGGAGACCCACAGGTGGCGGCCGTCGCGGTGGGCCAGCCGCAGTTCGGCGCGCCCGCCCTCGGCGGAGGTCCGCAGCAGTACGCCGACGTCGTCGGGGTGGACGAGGTCGGCGAAGGAGTGGCGGCGCAGCAGGGAGGCGGAGAAGCCGAGCATGCGGCACAGGGCGTCGTTGACGCGGATCAGCCGGCCGTGGGTCTCCCCGCCGAGCTCGGCGACCGCCATGCCGCTGGGGGCGTACTCGAAGGCCTGGCGGAAGCTCTCCTCGCTGGCGCGCAGGGCCTCCTGTTCGCGTTCCAGGCGGGCGAGGGCGCGCTGCATGTTGGCGCGCAGACGGGCGTTGCCGATGGCGACGGCGGCCTGCGCGGCGTAGAAGCGGATGGCCTCGCGGCCCCACCGGCCGGGGCGCCGGCCGTCGCGGGGCTTGTCCACGGACAGGACGGCGATCAGCTCGCCGTCGAAGGAGCGCATGGGGGCGAAGAGCCGGTCCATGGGGTGCCACTCGTCGGGGTAGCGGGGCGCGGGACCGGTGGTGTGCCACTGGGGGACGTCGTCGTGGTCGAGGACCCAGCCCTCGGTGTGGGGGATGAAGCGCAGGCCGTCCCAGTCCTCGCCCATGCTCAGGCGGCGGTTCCAGGCGTCGCGGGAACCGGTGCGGCCGGCCATCAGGGCCTCGGCGCCGGGGCTGCCGGCCACGGCGGCGACGAGGAGGTCGCCGTCGGGGCGCACGAGGTTGACGGCGGCGAGTTCGAAGCCGAGGGTGGCGACGGCACCGTCGGCGATGGCCTGGAGGGTCTCGGCCATGCCGCGGGCGGTGTTGAGGCGGGCCACGACATCGTGCAGATCCCGCAGCCAGGCGAGATGAACGTAGGGCTCCGTGTCCGTAGTCATCACTCCCCCGGCGTTCGCGTGCACGTGCAGATACACAGCCCACTGAATCACAATGCGCTGCCCACTAGGTACACAGGGTCAACAATTAGTCCCATCATGTGATTCATGTCACATTTCCTACCCCTGGCGGAACGACGACCCGTGACCCGGGGCTCCCGCACAGCCCACCATCCCCCGCGGCCACATCAACACCGGTCATCACATTCACGCAAAAAGTTTCCACCGCGCGAACGCGCCGGAGCCGCCCCGGTGTTCCCGCCCCCGCCGGGAGACACCCCCGGTCACCGCGTTCCGAGCCGGGAACCGGTCGGCCCCGGACCGACCCCGCCGGCGGGTCTCCGTCCCCGGACCCGGGACCGACCCCGTCCCCGGACCCATGCGTGGAACCCCCCGGGGCGGTTAGCGTTTCGGTGTGTTCGACAGCGAAGCGACCCGACTCGCGGCCCCCACCGACGCGCCCGATCCCGCCGACGCCCCCGCCCGGGCGACCGGGAACGTGAGCGCCGACGACTTCCGCGCCGCCATGGCCCGCCTCGCCGCCGGCGTCGTCCTGATCACCGCGCACGACGAGGACGACGGCCCGCTGGGCGCGCCCATCGGCATGACCGCGACCGCCTTCCTCTCCGTCTCCCTCGACCCACCCCTGGTCATGGTCAGCGTGCGCACCGACTCCCGGATGGAGGAGGCGCTGCGCCGCACCGACCTGTGGGCGGCGTCCCTGCTCGCCGAGAACCAGCGCGCCCTCGCCGGCCGCTTCGCCATGAAGGGCCGACTCAGCGACCGCCTGCTGTTCCGCGAGACGCCCCACACCCTCGGCGACCACACCGGCGCGCCCCTGCTGCACGGGGCGCTCGCCGTCGTGGAGTGCCGCACCGAGCAGCGGGTGGCCGCGGGGGACCACACCCTGTTCATCGGGCGGGTCCTGCACACCGACCTGCCGGCCTCCGAGGCCCGGCCGCTGACCTACTTCCGCAGCCGCTACCGCGGCCTCGACTGAGCCGCCCCCTCCGGGGAGGGCCGCCGGGGGCGCGAGGACGGCCGCCGGTGCCCCGGACGGAGCCGCCGGTACCCCGGCGGGAGCCGCGCGGGACGGGCCGGCGCCGGAAACGGCACGCCCGCGTTCGGGACGCGCGGGACGGGGCCGGAACGGGCCCGCCCCCGGAGCCGGTCAGTCCCAGCCGCCGCCGGAGCGCCCGCGCTTGGTGTCGCCGCGCCGCTTCTTCTCCCGCAGCCGCCGCTCGTTGACCGCGCGCGGCACCTTCCGCGCCCGCCGGGGGCGCGGCGGCGGGGCCGTCGCCTCCGCCAACAGCGCGGCCATCCGCCGCACCGCGACCTCCCGGTTGCGCCACTGCGAACGGTGCTCGGAGGCCGCCACCGTCAGCACCCCGTCCACCAGCCGCCCGGCCAACCGCTCCAACGCCCGCTCCCGCCACACCTCCGGCAGGGCACGCGTCGCCGCCAGGTCGAGGCTCACCTCGACCCGGCTGTCGGTGGTGTTCACGTGCTGGCCGCCCGGCCCGGAGGAACGCGAGAAGCGCCACCGCAACTCGGACTCGGGGAGGACGACCGAACCTCGGATCACGACGGGCTCGGACATGCCCCCATGATTCCCCGTCGACGCCCGCCGACGCACCCGGTTATCCCACCGCCCCCGCCCGCACCCCGTCACCCGATCGGCGGCACCGGTGACACCCGGTCGCTTTCGGCCCCGGGCCGAAGGGGTTCGGCCATCGCGTCCGTCCGGGGCGGAACCTCTCCGACCTCACCCGACGTTGGAATCGGTGCGGGTAACGTCGTCCGCGAGAGCCGGGGCGGCACGGGACACGCGCCCCGACCCGCTCCGGGGACACCACCGGGACCACAGGACAACAGACACACAAGGGGTTATGTCATGGCCGTGAGCCTGACCAAGGGCGGAAACGTCTCGCTGACCAAGGAGGCGCCGGGTCTGACCGCCGTCACCATCGGGCTCGGTTGGGACACCCGCACCACCACCGGCGCCGACTTCGACCTGGACGCCAGCGCCATCGCCGTGGACGCGGGCAGCAAGGTCGTCTCCGACGGCCACTTCGTCTTCTACAACAACCTCGCCTCGCCCGACCAGGCCATCCAGCACACCGGTGACAACCTCACCGGTGAGGGCGAGGGCGACGACGAGCAGATCAACGTCTTCCTCGACGGCCTCGGCCAGGACGTGGACAAGATCGTCTTCCCGGTCTCCATCCACCAGGCCGAGGCCCGCGGCCAGAACTTCGGCCAGGTCCGCAACGCCTACATCCGCGTGATCAACCAGAACGGCGGCGCCGAGATCGCCCGCTACGACCTGAGCGAGGACGCCTCCACCGAGACCGCCATGGTCTTCGGCGAGCTGTACCGCAACGGCGCCGAGTGGAAGTTCCGCGCCGTGGGCCAGGGCTACGCCTCCGGCCTGGTCGGCATCGCCCAGGACTACGGCGTCAACGTCTGAGACCCCGCCCCCGACCCCGGAAGCCCGCACCGGCCCCGGCCGGGCCGCCGGGCACCGCACCGGGCAACGCCCCCGTCCCGACGGGGGCGTTCGTCGTTCCGGGCCGCCCGGTGGGTGGGCGGGTG
>NZ_VKHS01000269.1 GCF_014141525.1 Streptomyces calidiresistens | reverse complement strand
CCGGTGGGCCGCGGCCGGGGGTGGCGACTTCCGTGGCGCGCGAACCACCGGACCCTCCCCTCCTGTCGCCGGACGGCGGCGGGGCCCGGAGCCGGTGCGGTGGGGGGCGCTCCGCCGCGGAGGGGTCCCGAGGCCTCCGCGGCGGCAGCGACACCGCTTCCGGGAGCGGTGGGGGCCGGGGGACGGAACGGCCGCCCCGAGCGCTTGTGGGAGCGCTCCCAATCACCGGCGTGCCGCAGCGTGTCCCCGTCGCCTCCCGGAGGCGTCGAAACGGGTTCGACACCCCCATGAAGCCGGCCAGGTCATGACCCTGTCAAGAGGATGGACGAAGACGAACCGGTCCGCCGGCCGGGAGACCCGTGCGACGGACCGGAACGGGACGTCTCAGCGGGAGAGGATGAGGGACATCGCCTCGGCGCGGGTGGTCGAGTCGCGGAGCTGTCCGCGCACCGCCGAGGTGGTGGTCTTGGCACCGGGCTTGCGCACACCGCGCATCGTCATGCACATGTGCTCGCACTCGATGACCACGATCACCCCGCGCGGCTCCAGGATGCGCATCAGCGAGTCGGCGATCTGCGTGGTCAGCCGTTCCTGCACCTGCGGACGGCGGGCGAAGACGTCGACCAGACGGGCCAGCTTCGACAACCCGGTGATCTTGCCGCTGGCCGAGGGGATGTAGCCGATGTGCGCGACCCCGGTGAACGGCACCAGGTGGTGCTCACAGCTGGAGAACACCTCGATGTCCTTGACCAGCACCATCTCGTCGTGCCCGAGGTCGAAGGTGGTGGTGAGGACGTCCTCGGGGGTCTGCCACAGACCGGCGAAGATCTCCCGGTAGGAGCGGGCCACCCGGGCGGGGGTGTCGCGCAGGCCCTCGCGATCGGGGTCCTCGCCGACCGCGATGAGCAGTTCGCGGATGGCGTTCTCGGCGCGCTTCTCGTCGAACTCGCCGATGGGCGCACCGTCGGTGGCCCGGGTCACCGGGTCGGTCATCGTGTCCTCTTCCGTCTTGCTGGTCCGGCGCGTCCGCCGTCCGGTCGCCCCGGGTCGGGGCACGGGGCGCGACGAAACGACGACGCGCCCCCCGGGGACAACGCGAGGGGCGCGTGTGACATTCCCGTCGGGCCCGTCGGTCCCGCCCGACGGCGCGGCCCGGGCCGGGCGGGGTCAGTCGATCGTCGATCCGCCGGCGTCCCCGACTCCCCCGGAGCCGGTGATCTCCCGCTTCGCCGGAGAGGAACCGGAGCCGGCCTCCACGCCGGCACCGGCGCTGCCGTTGGCCTTGGTCAGCCCGATCGGCTTGGCTGGCACCGCCAC
Organism: Streptomyces calidiresistens; assembly: GCF_014141525.1. GTDB lineage: Bacteria > Actinomycetota > Actinomycetes > Streptomycetales > Streptomycetaceae > Streptomyces > Streptomyces calidiresistens. The sequence goes on along the minus strand of NZ_VKHS01000269.1, from coordinate 5,049 downwards.
CGGCGGGCGGGTGGAGGGGGTGCGCCGGCTGGAGCCGGTCCACGCCGGACGGGCCGGACGCTTGACCACCGGGCGGAAGATCTCCGCCAGCTCCTCCTTGTTCAGCGTCTCCCTCTCCAACAGCTCCAGGACGAGGTTGTCCAGCACGTCCCGGTTCTCGACCAGGATCTCCCAGGCCTCGTTGTGGGCGGTCTCGATGAGGCTCTTGACCTCCTCGTCCACCACCCCCGCGATCTCCTCGGAGTAGTCGCGCTGGTGGCCCATCTCCTTGCCCAGGAAGGGCTCGGAGGAGTCGGAGCCGAACTTGATCGCGCCCAGCCGCTCGCTCATGCCGTACTGGGTGACCATCGCCCGGGCCGTCGCGGTGGCCTTCTCGATGTCGTTGCCGGCGCCGGTGGTCGGGTCGTGGAAGACCAACTCCTCGGCGGCCCGCCCACCGAGCATGTAGGCCAGCTGGTCCAGCATCTCGTTGCGCGTGGTGGAGTACTTGTCCTCCTCCGGCAGCACCATGGTGTAGCCCAGGGCGCGGCCGCGGGAGAGGATCGTGACCTTGTGGACGGGGTCGCTGTTGGGACTGGCCGCGGCCACCAGGGCGTGACCGCCCTCGTGGTAGGCCGTGATCAGCTTCTCCTTGTCGCTCATGATCCGGGTCCGCTTCTGCGGACCGGCCACGACCCGGTCGATCGCCTCGTCGAGGAACTTGTTGTCGATCAGCTTGGCGTCGGCGCGGGCGGCGAGCAGAGCGGCCTCGTTGAGCACGTTGTTCAGGTCGGCGCCGGTGAAGCCGGGGGTGCGGCGGGCGACGGCGCCCAGGTCCACGTCCGGGGCGACCGGCTTGCCCTTCTTGTGGACCTTGAGGATCTCCAGCCGGCCCTGCATGTCGGGGCGGTCCACGGCGATCTGCCGGTCGAAGCGGCCCGGGCGCAGCAGCGCCGGGTCCAGGATGTCGGGACGGTTGGTGGCGGCGATGAGGATGACGCCGCCCTTGACGTCGAAGCCGTCCATCTCGACCAGGAGCTGGTTGAGGGTCTGCTCGCGCTCGTCGTGGCCACCGCCCATGCCGGCCCCGCGGTGCCGGCCGACGGCGTCGATCTCGTCGACGAAGACGATCGCGGGGGCGTTCGCCTTCGCCTGCTCGAACAGGTCGCGGACCCGGGAGGCACCGACGCCGACGAACATCTCGACGAAGTCGGAGCCGGAGATGGAGTAGAACGGCACCCCGGCCTCGCCGGCGACCGCCCGGGCGAGCAGGGTCTTGCCGGTGCCGGGCGGGCCGTAGAGCAGCACGCCCTTGGGGATCTTGGCGCCGACGGCCTGGAACTTGCCCGGCTCCTGGAGGAACTCCTTGATCTCGTGCAGTTCCTCGACGGCCTCGTCGGAGCCGGCGACATCGGCGAAGGTGGTCTTGGGGGTGTCCTTGGTGATGAGCTTGGCCTTGGACTTGCCGAAGTTCATCACCCGCGAGCCGCCGCCCTGCATCTGGCTCATCAGGAACAGGAAGACCAGCAGGATCAGCAGGATGGGCAGGAAGGAGAGCAGGATGCCGACGAAGGCGTTCTGCGACTGCGGGCTGACGGTGTAACCGTCGGGGAGCAGCCCCTCCTCGTCCTGGTACTTGGCCTGGAGGAGCTTGGCCAGTTCGCTGCCCTGCTCACCGATGTAGCTGGCCTGGACGGCGGTGGCCCCCTGGATCTCCTCGCCGTCCTTCAGCTCGATCTTGATCCGCTGCTCGTCACCGGTGGTCAGCTCGGCGGATCGGACCTTGTTCTGGTTGATCGCCTGCACGACCTCGGCGGTGTCGACCGTCGTGTAGCCCTCGGAGGTGCGGAACACGTTCATCAACAGGATCACGGCGAGGACGGCCAGCATGATCCACATGACCGGCCCACGGAAGTAGCGCTTCACGTCTCTCCACACGGGGCTGCGCAGCCCCGTCCCTCCTGCCACATCGAGGCACAGCCCCCGGACGGGATCCGCTGTGCGTGCGGTGTCCTGATTCGGCCGGCGCGCTCCCGGCACAGAACAAGCTGACTCCTCGCGACGGTACCCCGGGGGGACCGTCCGGCGCTGCCGAGGCGCCGGGAGGATTCGTCGCGGCGGGCCGCGGGGGAACCCTTCCGGCCGGCCGCGCGGGGCGCCCGGGGCCCCGACTCCGGGAGCCGGGCGGCGGGGAAGTCCACCGGTTCAACGCGGTGGACCGACCCGGGGTTCCGTTCCCGCCGGACAACCGCCGGCGGGAACGGGGTATTCCCGGTCACACCGCCCCGGCCGTCAGCCGCCGTACACGTGCGGGGCGAGGGTGCCGACGAACGGCAGGTTGCGGTACTTCTCCGCGTAGTCCAGGCCGTAGCCGACGACGAACTCGTTGGGGATGTCGAAGCCGACCCAGCGCACGTCGATGTCGACCTTCGCGGCATCGGGCTTGCGCAACAGGGTCACGATCTCCAGCGAGGCCGGCTCGCGGGAGCCGAGGTTGGCCAGCAGCCAGGAGAGGGTCAGCCCCGAGTCGATGATGTCCTCGACGATCAGGACGTGCTTGTCCTTGATGTCGGTGTCCAGGTCCTTGAGGATGCGGACCACACCGGAGGACTGGGTGCCGGCCCCGTAGGAGGAGATCGCCATCCAGTCCATGGTGACCGGGGTGGCCAGGGCCCGGGCCAGGTCGGCCATGACCATCACGGCCCCCTTGAGGACCCCCACGATGAGGAGGTCCTGCCCCTCGTACCGGGCGTCGATCTCCCCGGCCAGCTCGGCGAGCCTGGAGTCGATCTCGTCCTTGGTGATGAGCACCTCATGAAGGTCCGCGCCCAGGTCTTTCTCTCGCACCGTCGCCACTCTCTATCGGATCGCCTGCTGCAGCACCAGTCTGCCACCCTGCCGGCGCGCCTCGACGCGGCCCGGGAGGTTGAGCGGGCGCTGGCCCCGCCAGGCGGTGATCAGGCGGTCGGTTTCCTCGATGTGACGGGCGAACAGGGAGCCGGCCGGGGCTCCGGCGGCGATGGCGGCCCTCCGCAGCACCCGGCGCCGCACGGCGGGCGGCAGCTCCCCGAGGACGGCGACGTCGAGGGTGCCGTCGGGGCCGGTGGCCGCGCGGGCGGCGCGCTCGGCCCAGGCGTCGAGGGCGTCGGCGTCGTCCCGGAAGAGCCGGGCGGTGCGGGAGAGCGCCTCGGTGACGCCCCGGCCCAGCGCCTTCTCCAGGGCGGGCAGGGCCTCGTGGCGGACCCGCGAGCGGGTGAAGGCGGGGTCGGCGTTGTGCGGGTCGTCCCAGACCGGCAGGTGCTGGCGCTCGCAGGCCAGGCGGGTGGTGCGGCGGTCGGTGTCCAGGAAGGGGCGTCGGTAGCGGCGCTGCTCCCCGGGGCCCGACCGGCCCGCGGCCGGTCCGCGGCACGGGCACCGGGCCGGCGGGCGCCGACGCCGGCGTGCCGGGGGGCGCCCGGCGGAGGGGAGCCGTGCCGCGGACGCCGGTCCCCCCGACGACAGGGGGCCGGGCACCGCTCCCGGCGGGAGGGGACGCACCATCACCGGCGCGGCGGCCGCGGCGGTGGTCACCGTCCTCGCGGTCACCGTCGCCGGCCAGATGACGGAAGGGGGGGACGGGGTCGCGGAACGGGCCGCGGCCGCCCTCGCGGAGGGCGCGCCCCCGCTGCCCGGCGGCGGCCCGGTGGACCCCGGTGACACCGCGGGTCCCGGGGAGCCGGAAGTCGGGGAGCGGGAGTCGGCGGCCGGGGAACCTCTCGACTTCGACACCTGGTTCGCCGAGCCGCTGGAGATGGACCCGGGCACCACCGGCAGCGGGGAACTGGTCCCGGTGGCCGGCTCCGACCCGCCGGTCGACCCCGACGCCCGCACCCTGCTGCGCTACCGGGTGGACGTCGAGCGGGACCTGGAGGACATGGGCGTGGACCCGGAGCGCTTCGCCCGGGCGGTGCACCTCACCCTCTCGGACCCGCGGGGGTGGGGCAACGGGGGCGAGCGCTCCTTCGCCCGCGTCTCCTCGGGGGAGTACGACTTCGTGCTGACCCTGGCCACCCCCGGTACCACGCACGACTGGTGCCGGCGGTCCGGTCTGGACACCTCGATCGACAACGTCTCCTGCGACTCGGCGAGCACCGAACGGGTGGTGCTCAACGCCTTCCGGTGGGCCGAGGGCGCCGACACCTTCGGCGCGGACCTGCGCGGGTACCGCGAGATGCTGATCAACCACGAGGTGGGCCACCGCATCGGCTACAACCACGTGGTCTGCCCGGCGGAGGGGGAGCCGGCCCCGGTGATGATGCAGCAGACGAAGTTCCTCACCACCGCCGGGGTCACCTGTGAGCCCAACCCCTGGCCGCACCCCGATCACGGGGCCGATGGGGCCGACGGGGACGACCGGGACGACTGAGGCGCCCGGGCCGACCGGGACGACGGGGGCCTCCCGGCGCGTCACGGCCCGCCCCCGGAGCGTCCGGCGTCCGGGGCGGGCCGTGCCCCGCCCCCGGAGCCGAGGGGGCGTCACCTCCCCGGGGCGCACCCGCCGGCCCGGACCCGGGGGAGACCCACCGAAGGGCTCCGTACCGCGGGTTAACGCCCCCCGGGGGTCGGGGTTACGTTTCTTCACCCCTTCCGGTGGTGTGACGGACAACCGTCCGTCATGACCCCCCATCAGCCGCTTACCTTCGTTCCCCGGACCTCGCGGGGCCGGTCGAGCGCTCCCGCGAACCGCGGTGATCGAGATCCCGGGCCTCCCGCCCCGCCCCGACGCCGACCCCGACGGGCCGCCCGGCCCGCCGCGGCGGCACCCCGGACGCGGTCGGGCCACGACCCGGCCGGCAGGGGCCGGGGGCCCCGGAGACAGGAAACGGAGGGGTGTCACCGGTGCGAGTCGCGATACTCACCGAGGGTGGCTACCCGTACGCACGCGGCGATTCCGCCGCCTGGTGCGAGCGGCTGCTGCACGGGCTGGGCGGCCACACGTTCGAGATCCACGCGTTCAGTCGCTCGGCACACCAGGCGGGCGGGCCCCTCCGCCCCCGCCCGCCCGGTGTGGTGTCTCTGATACACATCTGA
>NZ_VKHS01000268.1 GCF_014141525.1 Streptomyces calidiresistens | reverse complement strand
GGGGACGCGATTCCATGGGGGCCTTTCGACGGGGACGGTCCGGCCCGGCCGGGTGGTCGGGCACCGGTGGTCGGCGGTGGCTCCGGACCCCGACGACGGCCGGGGGCGCGCCCCGACGGGGTCGACCGCCCGGGCGGGTCCGGGACCCGGCCGTTCGGCGCGCGGGGCACCGGCGGTCGGCGGCTCCGTCGCCGCTCCCTCCCCCGGCCTCCGACGCGCGTTCCGTCACGGCCCCGGCAGTATGCCGGAGGGGCCTTCCCACCGGAAGTCGCCCGGTGCCCCGGGGCGAACCGGTGGGGGGCGGCCCGGGGGCCGGTGCTCAGCACGTTCCGCCGGACCCGTCCTCGGGGAGACAGCCGAACTCGCACCACACGAGTTTGCCGTCCCCCCGGGACTCCGTTCCCCAGTCGTCGGCCAGCAGGTCGACCAGCAGCAACCCCCGTCCGGAGATCGCCCCCTCCCTCGCCGCCCGGCGGCGGGGCGGGGCGCTGGAACGATCCTCCACCTCGACCCGCAGCCGGCGGCGGGGCGTGCCGGACCCGAGCACCCGGACCGAGAGCAGGGCCGCGCCGGAGGTGTGCAGCAGGGCGTTGGCGACCAGTTCGCCGGTGACCGTCTCCACCGCGTCGGCGCACTCCGTCCCGGACCCCGCGGACAGCGCCACCTCGCGGGCCGAACGGCGGGCCCGGGAGAGCGCCACGGGGTCACCGACCGGCACCCGCAGACAGGCGGTGCGGGCGGGCGCGGAGGTGGCGTCCGCGTCGCGGTGGAGCACCAGGAGGGCGATGTCGTCGGTGGAGTCACCGCCGCTCTCGCACAGGCGGTCCGCCAGTTCCTCCACGTCGCCGGGGGGCGGGGCGGAGAGCGGCGCGTCCGTCCGGGGAGCGCCGTCCCCCGCGCCCGGGTCGGCGTCCCGGGTCGATGACGGGGCACCCAGGGCGTCGAGCAGGAGTTCGACGCCCTCCTCGGGGTCCACCCCGGGACGCTCCACCAACCCGTCGGTGTACATCAGCAGGCTCTCGCCGGGCCCCAGTTCCAGCGTGACGACGGGATGTTCCGGGCGGGCCAGGTCGGTGGACAGACCCAGCGGCAGCGATCCGGCCACCGAGAGCCGCCGCCAGGTGCCGTCGGCACGACGGACCAGGGGCTGCACGTGGCCGGCCCGCACCATGCGCAGCCAGCCGGTGCCCGGGTCCACGTCGGCGTAGACGCAGGTGGCGAAACGGTCGGTGTCCAGATCGCGCAGGAAGGCGGAGGCGCGCTGCACGACCGCGCCGGGCTCGTGCCCCTCGGCCGCGTAGGCGCGCAGCACGGTCCGCAGCTGGCCCATCACCGCCGCCGCGTGCGTGTCGTGTCCCTGCACGTCCCCCACCACGGCGGCCAGGCGTCCGCCGGGCAGCGGAATGGCGTCGTACCAGTCGCCGCCCACGTCACGGCCGACCCGGGCGGGGCGGTAGCGGGCGGCGACGCGCAGGCCGCGCACGGAGGGGAGCGAACGGGGCAGCATGGTCTTCTGGAGATCCGCCGCCAGCTCGTGGTCCCGTTCGATCAGCATGGCGCTCTGCAGGCTCTGGGCGATGCCCCCCGCGAACACGACCAGGAAGTTCCGTTCCCGGGCGGTGAAGTGTTGCTTCTCCCGGTACAGCAGGCCGATGACCCCGATGACCCGGTCCCGGGCCACGAGCGGCAGGTAGGCGGCGGCGGTCATCGGCATGGAGGCGATGTACGACCACAGTCGGGGGTAGCGGGCGGCGAACTCCTCCCGACCGACGATGAACAGCGGCGCGTGGGTGCGCACGGCCTCGCTCATCGGGAAAGCCTCGTCCACCCGCGTGTAGAGCAGCTCGGGCACCGGACCCGCGCCCTCCCGGCCCTCGGCGACCACGTGGATGCGGCCGGCCTCGACCAGCCCCAGGGTCAGGCCGATCACGCCCAACCGGTCCATCCCGCCGCGAACGCGCAGCAGATCGACCACGTCCCGGACGCTGCGGGCCCGCGCCAGCGCCGCGACCGCCTCCTCGGTGACGCCGACCGCCGTCTCGGGGTCGCGGTCCCACATCTCCGCCGGCTCCGCGTCCGCCCGTCCCGCCTCCGGCGGGTGGAGGGGGGCGGTGCCGGCATCGCGGACGACGCCGATGATCCACCGCACGCGGCCCCGCCGGTCCCGGCGGATCCCGCCCCGGCTGTGGACCCATCGGATGGAGCCGTCGCGACCCCTCAGCCGCAGGTAGGCGCCGTAGCCGCTGCGCCCCCGGCTCACGGCGCGGGCGATGAGTTCCCCCAGGCGCTCCGCGTCCCCCGGCAGGAGTCGCTCCAGCAGGAGGTTCACGTCACCGGTCCATTCGGCCGGGGAGACGTCGAAGACGGCGAGGGCGGCGTTGTCCATGTGCAGCCGCCCGGTGTCGGGGGCGAAGGCGAAGCGACCGGCCCGACCCGGCGAGCGCACGGTGAGGGGTTCGGGGGAGCCCCCCGGCGGCACCCTGGTGGGGGCGGGGCCCCCGGGGTTTCCGGAATTCCGGCCCGTGTCCATACTGCCTCCGACCGGGTGAGCCGAGTACGCGGCGACCGACCCCGGGGCCGGACATCACGCCTCACTGTGCCACTTTTCGGTCGATTCTTCACCCCGCCGCGACCCGCTCCCCCCGCGTCTCCCCCGCACGCCGTCCGTCCGGGCGGTCCCGGGAGGTCGCCCCGGCCGGGACGCGGACACCGCCCGGCCGCGGCCCCGGCGGTGTCCCGGGCCACCCCGGCGGGTGGCCCGGGTCCGCCGTCAGACGGTGCCGGTGGGGGCGCCGGGGCCCCGCCGGTTCCCGACCTCCCCCGCCCCGGGGTCGACCGCGACGGGCTCACCCGCTCCCGGATCGACCGGCACGGCATCGACCGGCACGGCATCGACCCGCACGGCATCGACCCGCACGGCGTTTCGCGGGCCGTCCGGTGCGCGTTCCCGGAGCCCGCGGGTCGCCGTCCCCGCGCGACCGCCGTCCGGGGCACTCGATTCCCCGAGGGCCACGGGGGCGCGCACGCACTCGCGCCACCAGGGGTCGGCCGGGAGGTCACCGAGGGGCATTCCGGGCTCGAAGACCTCGCCCGGCCGGGGAAGCGCCACCGGGATGCCGTGTTCGGCCGCGGCCGTCAGGGTTCGCTCGACCGGCTCCTCCCACGGGTGCGGGGCCAGGTCGAAGGTGCCCCAGTGAATGGGCAGCAGCACGCCGCCGCCCAGGTCCCGGTGGGCCCGCACCCCCTCCTCGGGGGTCATGTGGATGTCGGGCCACAACCGGCTGTAGGCGCCGATCTGGATCATCGAGAGATCGAAGGGGCCGTACAGCTCGCCGATCCGGGCGAACCCGGGGAAGTACCCGGTGTCCCCCGTGTGATGAACACGGTGATCCGGCCCGGCGACGACCCAGGAGGCCCACAGCGACAGCGCGTGGCGACGCAGGCCGCGTCCGCAGCAGTGCTGGGCGGGGGTGGCGGTGAGCTCCACTCCCTTGACGCGCGTCGACTCGTGCCAGTCGAGCTCGTCGATCCGGTCGGCCGGCACACCCCAGTGCTCGAGGTGGGCGCCCACCCCCAGCGGCACGCAGAAGCGGGTGCGGGTGCCGGCGAGCGCACGGATGGTGGGCAGATCGAGGTGGTCGTAGTGGTCGTGGGAGATCACCACCGCGTCGACCGGGCCGAGGTCCCCCAGCGGGAGGGGAACGGGGTGGAGACGGCGCGGACCGGCGAAGCCGACCGGCGAGCAGCGCGTGCCCCAGACGGGGTCGAAGAGCACCCGCAGCCCGTCGATCTCGACCAGCACGGTGGCGTGCCCCATCCAGGTGACCCGCAGGCCGGTCACCGGTGGAAGGGTGAGGTCGGGGCGGCGCAGGGGAACGGGCCGGGCGGGGCGCCGCCGGGCCCTGGCCTCGCGATTGAGGCTCTCCCGCAGCAGCGGGATGTAGTCGGTGACGTCGAGACCGTCGATGGGGCGCTCGTTGCGGAACGCTCCGTCGCGGAAGTTGGGGGAGGAACGCACGCGCTCCAGCCGGGCTCCCTCGGGCCCGACCCCCAGGGAGCGGAATCGCAGGGCGTGCCGGATCCGCCGGGACAATCGGGCGGCGGGAGCCGTGACCTCCCGGGGACGATCGGTGCTGGACAACGGACCTCCAGGTGCCGATGGGTCGGGTGGGACCCGGGAGGGTGCCACCCCGTCGGGAACGGCGATCCCCGACGTCTTTCCTCTTCTTCCTCTGTTGTCCATCCTCACCCGCATCGGGGGAACGCACACGTCATCGATCCGGGCGGCGTGCGCGGGCGCACACCGGGTCGATGGAAGGCGTGTTCCCGGGTAAGGATGCGCTCACCGCACGTTGCGGGACCCGGAGCCGTTCGGGGGGCCCGACCGGGTTCCGCGCCCGAACACCGCTCCGCGCGGGAAGCCCCCGGGGGCCCCGGGGGAACAGGGCCCACGGGGGACCGCGGGCAGGGGACCACAGGGGAGAGGCAGAAGAACATGACCGAGACGGCAGGCACCCGCACCGGCGGGGACGCCGGCGGGTACATCCCGGGGGACGGGGAGCGGCACAAGCGGGGCATGGACAGGATGCGGCAGGTGCTCGGACCGAAAGCGGACACGGTGTTGGGGGACCTCGCCGATGTCGCCCCCGAACTCGGGCGTTTCATAGTGGAGTTCGCCTACGGCGAGGTGCACAGCTCGCCGGGGCTCGACCATCGGCAGCGTTCCCTGGTGGCGATCAGCGTGCTGAGCGGCATAGGCGGCTGCGAGCCGGCCCTGGAACTGCACGTGCACGGAGCGCTGAACGTCGGTCTGGACCCCTCGGAGATCGTCGAGACGGTCATGCAGTGCGCGGTGTACGCGGGTTTCCCCCGGGCGCTGTGCGCGATGGCCGTGGTGCGGCAGGTCTTCGAGGAGCGGGGGGTGCTGCCCCGGGAATGAGCCGTGCGCCGCCGGGCCGGACGATCCGGCCCCCGGGCCCCCTCTTCCCGAACGGGTCGTCACCCGGACGCCCCCCGGGGCGCGTCGGGACCACCGCACCGTGGGGCGTGCGCCCGGGGGCGCTCCGCCCGCGCCTCCGCACGCCCCGGTGTGTCGGCCCGTCGAATACCCTGCGCTCCCTTGTCGGTGCGCTGCGCAGCCCCTAGCCTGGGTGCGCCGCGCAAGCAGGCGGCAGTTCGCGCACCGACACCCCGTCACCGGGGCGTCCGGAACGGGGAGGACCTCGGATGACCACACGAGGACGTCACCGCCGTCACCGACCGAGTCCCGCCGTCCGGGCCTCGTTGACCGTCACCGCCTCCGGGGCGGGCCTGGCCCTGCCGCTGGTCTCGGCGACCGGCGCGCAGGCCGCGCCCCCGGAGGTCTGGGAGAAGGTCGCCGACTGCGAGAGCGACGGCACCTGGGACATCAACACCGGCAACGGGTACTACGGCGGCCTGCAGTTCAAGCAGAGCACCTGGGAGGAGTTCGGCGGCACGGCCCACGCCCCCCGGGCCGATCTCGCCGACCGCGACCAGCAGATCGCCGTCGCCGAGAAGGTGTTGGAGGGACAGGGTCCCGGTGCCTGGCCCGTCTGTTCCACCCGGGCCGGGCTGGTGCGCGGTGCCGCGGCGCCGGCCGTCGCCCCGGGGCCGTCCGCGCCGTCCGCGCCGTCGGAGGCGAAGGTCGGGGCCGGGGACCCCGGCCCGACCGCCGCACCGCGGGAGACCTCCGGAGGGGCCCCGGAGGGAGCGGACGGGACGGTGCGGACCGCCGGCGCGGCCGGGGCGGTCCCGCAGGGCGGGGCGGGGTCCCACGAGGTGGTGCGCGGGGACACCCTGTACCGGATCGCCGGGCAGCACTCCGTCAGGGGTGGCTGGCAGTCGCTGTACGAGATGAACCGTTCGGTCATCGGGAACGACCCGAACCTGATCCTCCCCGGTCAACGACTCGCCCTCCCCACCGGCGGCACCGTCGCGGAGCGGCCCGCCTCCCGGGACGAGCGGCGCGCGGATCCGGCCCCGAAGCAGGCCGAGAAGCCCGCGCCCAAGCCCGCACCCAAGCCCGCCGCGGCGGAGAAGCCGGCGGAGAAGCCCGCCCCCGCGCCCGCCAAGGCCTCGTTCAGCGCCCCGGTCGACGGTGCCACCGGGGCGTCGTACCGCACCCGGGGCAGCGGGTGGTCCCTGGGCTATCACACCGGGGTGGACTTCCCCGTCCCGACCGGCACGACCGTGCGGTCGGTGTCGGCCGGCACGGTGGTCTCCGCCGGGTGGTCGGGCTCCTTCGGGTACGAGGTGATCGTCCGTCACCAGGACGGCAGGTACAGCCAGTACGCCCACCTGTCGGCGATCTCGGTCTCGGCGGGCCAACCGGTGGGGGCGGGGCAGAGG
>NZ_VKHS01000267.1 GCF_014141525.1 Streptomyces calidiresistens | reverse complement strand
GTGCAGGTGGGGTGAAAGCGCTCGCCCGGGGACGGGACACACCCCGCCCGCCGCGGCATCCCGCGACGCGTCGGACGAGGTGCCCGTCCCGGCGCGCCCCGCAGGGGCCCGGGGCGATCCCGCCCCGCCGAACGGCCTTCCGGGCGGGGCCCCGGACGCCCCCCGCGCCGGCGGCGACCGGAACCCGTGGGCACCGGATCTCCCGCACCGACACGACCGCCACTTCCCCCACCGCTCGGCCTCCGCCTTCGGCTCCAACCGCTCGGCGATCTTCCCGGCCACCGGCACGGGCGGGAACTCCGGCACCGGAGCACCGGGGCGCGCTCGGGTCCCGGCCGGCGGTTCACTCCTTGAGCGGGTCGTGCCCCCAGTTCATCAGGGAGTGCCGCCAGCGGCTGTCCTCCACGTTCCCCGAGGGACGCTGGGCCAGGTGGCGCCGGATGTAGCCGCTCACCTTCCGCATGTGGGCCCGGTCGTCGTCGTCCAGGTCACCGCGCCGGGTGCGCAGGATCTGCACGATCCGCCGTCCGGAGGCGTGGCCGGTGGACTCCCCGCCCCCGTCCTTCTGCCCCACCGAGGCCGACTCCTCGGTGTCCAGCCACTCCTCCAATTCCCCGGCGGTCATGTTCACCAGGTCGTGGAATTCCCCGGTCTCCCCGCCGGACATCGTCAGTCACCCCCCTTGTCGGCGTTCCCGGCGTTCCCGGCGTCCCCGGACCCGCGGTCGGGTTTCGGGCGCAGCGCCCCGGGCCGGTGCACGGCCGATCCCCCCGACTTCTCGCTGCGCACCCGGTACTGCGGGTCGTCGGGGGAGGCGTCGACGGTGCGGCCCGCCGCCTCCGTGCGCTCCGTGATCTCCTCCTCGACGCGCCCCACGGCCTCCCCGCCGTGACTGCTCCATGCGACCCGGTCGCCCTTGCGCGGCTTGCGGCGCCCACCCATGCCGTCCACCTCCTCGTCACCGGTCTCCGCCGGCGGTCGTCCGTGCTCCCCCCCCCGGCCATGCTGCGGCCATCCGTTTCGCCCCGCACCCCGGAACGGCTCGTCCGACCCGCATCACCGGCGGCCCCGGGGGTACCCGAGCGACATGATCGACGGCGCGTCCGGCGCCGGAAGGGCAGGGCGGAGCATGAGCGGGTGGCGGAGCACTGACATCGGTGGGGCCGGGCCGGCGGGGACACGGGACGCCCGGTCGTCCCGGTGGGGCCTCCGGGGGCCGCGGTGAACGGCGCCGGCGACACCGGGGCCGGTCCCGGGCGGTTGCGGGCCCCGGCGCGGGAAGTGGCCCGCCTGCGGCGCGCCCCGGCCCTGCATCCCGACGGACTGCTGTGCCCCGGTGCCCTGGAGATCCCCGGCACCTCCGCCGGCGGCCCCCGCTGGGGGGTGCCCTGGCTCGACGAGGCGGGGCGGTACGCGGTGACCGTGCGCTGGTCACGGGCCCTGGGGTTGCCCCCGTGGCTGCCCGACGGCCTCGGCCTGGGGCTGCGGGTGATCGACGCCGCCGGCCCCGGCCGCCATCTGGACCTCCTGTTGACCACCAGCCGTCCCGGCCGACTGCTGCGCCACGTGCCCGTGATGCGCCGCGACGCCCTCGCCGGGCCGTACACCAGTCTTCTCGCCCACCGCGTCGGCGACCGGGACCGGGTGCTGGCCGCCGTTCCCCGGGAGACCGAACCCCGCCGGGTCCCCGGTGACCTCGCCGCGCTGCGCGCCGCCCTGCGCGGGGCACCGGCCCGGATGCTGCTGTGCGCGGCGGCCGCCGACGAGCCCTGGCGCGGCTTCGGATGGCTGACCATCGGCCCGCCGCGCGGCGGGCCGACCGGGGCCACGCCCGGTTTCGACCTGCGCGGCAACAGCCTGCCCGGGCTGCGGCCCCCCGAACGGCTGCTGCGGGCCAGGGACGCCGCCTACACCGGCTCCCGGGAGGGGCACGGGCTGCTCGTCGGGGAAATCCCGGCCGGGCCCCCGGGCCCGGCCGGGCCCCCGGGCCCGGCCGGGGCCGACCCCGGGCGGCCGGACGCCCCCGACACGACCGACGACCACCCCTGAGGGACCTCGCCGGCAACGGGGCGACGGCCGGCCCCGACGGGGTTCACCGGACCGGAAACGGGGCACCCGGGGGCCTCCGCGCGATCCCCGACGCCCCGGAGGTACGGACGATGACGGAGGAACCGCCGAAGGGTCGGGTGGCGATCCGGTTCGTCGGCAACGCCACGATGGTGTTGCGGTACGGCTCCCTCACCCTCCTGACCGACCCGAACCTCCTCCACGGGGGCCGGTTCGTGCATCTGGGATACGGCCTGGTGTCGCGACGACTCCTCGATCCCGCCGTCCCGCTCCGGGAGATCCCCCGGCGGCCCGACGCCGTCATCCTCTCCCACCTGCACGGCGATCACTGGGACCGGCCGGCCAGGCGCCACCTGGACCCCCGGGTACCGGTGCTCACCACCCCGCACGCGGCCCGTTGGCTGCGTCGGGTGCACCGTTTCCCGCGGGCCGTCGGGTTGCCCACCTGGCACGGTCGCGACCTGGTCGCCCGGGGGGCGCGGGTGCGGGTGACCGCGGTGCCCGGCCGCCATGCCCGGGGCGCCCTCCGGGTCCTCCTGCCGCCCGTGATGGGGAGCGTGGTGGAGTTCGGACCCGCCACGGGCGGTGTGGACCTGCGGATGTACATCTCCGGCGACACCCTCCCGATCGAGAGCCTCGGGGAGGTCACCGAACGCCATCCGGACATCCACCTGGCGGTCCTGCACCTCGGTGGCACCCGGTTGCCGGGTGGCTTCCTGGTCACCATGGACGGCCGCCTGGGCAACGACCTGATCGAACTCCTCGACCCTCCACTGGTCCTGCCGATCCACTACGAGGAGTACACCGTCATGAAGTCCCCGCTCGCGGACTTCCTCCACGAGGCCGAACGGCGGGGCTTCGCCCCCCGTGTCGTCCACTGCCCCCGGGGCGGCCTCCTCCACGCCGGACCCGGGGCCCGGGTCGAGCCGGTGCCGGGGACCTTCCCCGCCCCGCCCCGACCGGACCCCGCGCGGGGGGACCGACCGGAACGATGAACCGCCCCCGCGCGGGGTCGGACGATCCATAGACTGCGGCAATGGATCTTCTCGATGTGGGACGCATCATCGCCGGCCTCGTCCTGCTCACCGTGGGCGGCGAGGTGCTGGTCCGGGGAGCGGCGAACCTGGCCGCGCGGGTCGGCATCTCCTCGCTCGTGGTCGGCCTCACGGTGGTCTCCACCGCCACCTCCGCCCCCGAACTGGCGGTCACGGTCGGCGCCGTCATGAGGGACGAGCCCGGCCTGGCGGTGGGCAACGTGGTCGGCAGCAACATCGCGAACGTGCTGCTCATCCTCGGCATCTCCGCCCTGGTGCTGCCGTTGCTGGTCAAACAACGGCTGGTACGGCTCGATCTGCCGATCATGGTGCTGCTGTCGGTCATGCTGCTGGTGATGTCCCTGGACGGCGGCATCGGCCTCCTCGACGGAATCATCCTGCTCACCGTCCTCATCGGTTACACGGTGATGACCGTCCTCGTCAGCCGGCGGGAGTCGGCCGCGGAACGTGCCGCCGTCCGATCGGAGGGCGACGCGGTCCCGACCGCGGGGCGGGCCGCCGCGTCCGGCGCGGAGCCCGGGGACTCCCGTGAGGTCTCGGTGCCCAAGTCGCTGCTGTTCGTGGTGGTCGGCGTCGCGCTCCTGGTGGCGGGGGCCACCGTCCTGGTCGAGGGGGCCGTCAACACCGCCACCGCCTTCGGCGTCAGCAGCCTGGTGGTGGGCCTGACCGTGGTCGCCGTCGGCACCTCGTTGCCCGAACTCGCCGTCTCCGTCATCGCCGTGCGGCGCGGGGAGCGGGATCTGGCGGTGGGCAACGTGGTGGGCAGCAACATCGCCAACATCGGCCTGGTGCTGGGGCTGCCGGCCATTCTCTCGGCCGACGGTCTGCCGGTGCCGGACGCGGCGGTCGCGCTGGACATCCCCCTCATGCTCGCCGCGGCCGTCGCGCTGCTGCCGATCGCCTTCACCGGATTCGTCGTCGCACGGTGGGAGGGGGGGCTGTTCCTGGCACTCTACGCCTCCTACACGACCTTCGTCGTCCTGGCGGCCACGCAGCACGACGCGCTGGAGGGCTTCACCACCGCGATGGTGTGGTTCGTGCTGCCCCTGGTGGCGGTCACCCTGATCGCGGTCACCGCGTACGAGTTGGGGTTGCACCGGGGCCGACGGCAGAACACCGGCTGAGCCGCCCGGTCCCGTCCGCCGTCGATGCCGACGGCGGACGGGACCGGCGCCCGCTCATTCCTCGATGGCTCCCCCCACCGATCGCAGGTGTTCCCGGAAGGTGTGACCCGGCGACTCCCGGCGGGCGGCGAGATAGGCGTCGAACCCCACCTGCTCGCGCAGCGTGACCCCGGCCCGGATCCGGTCCGCCTGCCGTCGCTCGGCGTCCCGAACCGCCTCGGCCGCCGCGAGCAGTTCCGCCGCCCGTCCGGCGGGCAGGAAGAGCACCCCGTCGTCGTCACCGACCACCAGGTCGTGCCGCCCCACCGGCCAGTCGCCGATGTCCACCGTCTCCGGCGGGGAGGAGACCACGGGGGAGCGGCCGTCCGTCCACAGCGGGCCGGTGGGCAGCGAACCGGTGCTGAAGACCGGCAGCCCGATCTCCCGGATGTCGGCGGTGTCCCGGTGCAGTCCCCACACCACGACACCGGCCAGTCCGGCGGCCCGGGCCTCCAGGACCACCAGGTCCCCGACGCACGCCTCGTCCGTTCGGCCGCCGTTGTCGACGACCAGGACGTCGCCCGGAAGCGCCCCGGTGAACGCCTCCAGGAAGACGTCCACGCTGCCCGCGTGCCGGGCCGGCAGCGCCCGTCCCGCCACCCGGGTGCCCGGGACCACCGGACGGGTTCCGGCCGGGGCGCACCGTACGGGGACCCCCACCCGCAGGCAGGCGTCCGCCAGGTGGGCGGTGGTCACCGCTCCCAGCCGCTCGACGATTCCCGGCTCACCCATGCGATCCTCCGTGTCCGTGCGCGAGGCCGGCACCGGCCGGCCGCCCCGGCGCGGTGTCACCGCCGCACGGTACCGCCCCGGGGCACGGAAGGGCGGGCGGGGGATCGGGATCTCAGGCGGCGCCGTTGCCCGCGGGGGTCGCGGGGGATCCGTCCACGGCCCCCGCGGTGACGACCGGGACGACGGTCCCGGGCGGCGCCGCCGCCGGGGTGCCGTCGCCGGGGGGACCGGTGGTTCCCCCGACGCGGTCGGGGTCCCCGGTCCGTCGCGGGCCCCCTCCCCGGCCCTCCCGGTCGACGAGGAGGCGGTCGATCGGCGGCCGGACCAGGGGGCGGGCGAGCCGACGCACCGGGGGGGAGCCCAGGACCAGCGTCAGCGCCACCCCGCACAGCACCAGTCCGACCTGTTCCGCCGGTGTGTCCACCCGGGCGATCCAGCCGGCCTCCCGGAAGGGAAGGATCACCAGGGGGTGCAACAGGTAGACGGTGAAGCCGGCCGCGCCGGTGGCCGTGACGATCGGAAGTCGACGGCGGGGGACCAGGCGCAGCAGGCACAGCACCGTTCCCACCGCGAGGGCCAGAACCGCCAGCCGGATCACCCAGGCCCATTCGTACCCCAGCGGCTCGGCCGTGTACGGGTGCCGCATGGAGAGCCATCTCCCCTGGATCTCCCGGTGCCACCACAGCCCCACGGCGATCGACGCGGACAGACCGCCGACGGCGGGCCACAGCGTTCGCGGACTCGTGAACCATCCGCGCAGCGCGCCCTGCCCGATCCGCCAACCGATCCAGAAGAGCGGCAGGTAGACGACGGTGCGGCTCGCGGAGTAGGGCAGGCCCAGTTCCTCCACGTAACCGGCGGCCAACGCCATCGCCGTGGTGACCGTCAGGGGGTGGCGCAGTTGGGCCACCAGGGGCAGCAACAGTCTCCAGAAGAACAGCGACATCAGGAACCACAGGGTCCACGGCAGCTGGGTGACGTGAAGGGTGAACTCCCCGCCCAGCAACCGGACCTCCAGGGAGAACAGGAGGCTGAAGATCGCGGCCGGGACCAGGATGGAGCCGATCAGCGCACGCGCCCGGCGGGGGTCGAGGGGGGCGGCGGAGCTGAAGACGCCGGCCAGGATCACGAAGGCGGGTACCCGCAGCGCCCAGGTGGCCACGTGCAGGGCGTGCAGCGCCTCGTGACGGGCCATGACGCTGCCCACCGTGTGGAGGACCACGATCAGCGTGGCGGAGACGAACCGTGCGTTGTCCCACCATGGATCCCGCCGGCCGGCGGGATCCATGGTGGGACGGTCCCCGGCAGGTGGCCGGGAGAGGGGGAGGGGACGCGGTCTTCGTGGGCGGATGACCATGGTG
>NZ_VKHS01000266.1 GCF_014141525.1 Streptomyces calidiresistens | reverse complement strand
GGGAGGGCGAGGGGGCGGGAGGGGCCGCGTCCGCCGGGTCCGTGACGTCGCCCCGCGGACCACGGGCCCACCCACGATCCCGGACGACCCGACCCCGCGGGGCGTGCGCCCTGTGCGCGCACGCCCCACCGGTGGGCTCCGTCGGGAGGGGAAAACCCCGTGGATCAGCGGCCGTTGACCCGGGCCACCCGTGCGGCCTCGGTCGGCCTGCTCCCCACGCCCACGGGCACCGGGCGGCGCGAACGGCCCTGACGGCACTGCAATTCGCGCAGCCTGGCCACCAGGCGCCTGCTGTGCAGGGTCAGTTCCAGTTCGAGCCGGGAGCGCGGGTCGCGCAACGCCGGCCCGTACAGCTTCTCCAGCTGCCGAAGCCGGTAGTGCACCGTCTGCGGGTGCACCTGCAGCGCCTTGGCGGCCTCCGGGGCGCCACCACCCTCCAGCCACGCGAGCAGCGTCGCCTCCAGCCGTTCCCGCTGGCGCGGCGTCAGGTCCGCCATCGGCTGCAGCCAGCGGGCGGACAGGGAGCGCAGCAGCGACTCGTCCTGGAGCAGCACCAGGGTGGTCAGGTGGTCGTCGACGAACAGCGGCCGGTTGTCGGGCACGCGCTCCGCCGGTGCCAGGGCGAGCAGTCGGCGCGCCCACCGCGCGGTGGAGGCGGCGTCGTGCAGGGGCACGATCTGACCCACGGCGACGGTGCGTCCGCGCAGCGCCTCGGTGAGAGCGGAGCGGGTGGTGGCGTCGGGATCGGGCACCAGCACGCACGGGTGCCCCCGGTACAGACCGCTCAGCGGCTCGCCCCCACCGGCCATCCTCGGGAGCGAGAGCTCACCGGGTTCGCCGAGGACCACGGCCTGCACGCGCTGCGGCAGCGGCCACCCGGCTCGATCGGCCAGTTCCCGGAGCGCCGCGACCGGCAGGGCCTCGCGCCCGGTCAGGGCGGTGAGCAGGCGCTGACGCGCCGCACCGTCGTGGGCTCCGGCCGGCCGGCGGGACACGGCGACGTGTCGGGGCGCGGAGGGGTCGGGACCGGGACCGGGGTCGGGGAACACGTCGGGCAGGCCGTCGGACGGGTGCTCCGGCCTCCCGGCGTCCGTCACGTTGTCGGACGCGGGTTCGAGCGGCGCACCGAGCGAGGCGCGCAGCGCCTGTTCGACGTCCCGGCGCACCACCTCCCGGGAGCGTTCCGCGACGAGGGCGGAGAAGCCGGGTATGCGGCGTGTCAGGTCGTCGACCATCCCGTCGGAGACGGAGGGCAGTTCGCGGAGGAGAATGCGGTTCCACTCGGCGGGAGGGCACGACCGGAGTCGGTTCAGCAGGTCACACATTTCTACCTCGTTCAGGTCCGGGGGAGCCCACCCGTCGTCGGGGTGCGGGCGGGGTCAGCCGAGGCTGTCTCCCGGGTCGGATGTCCACTGCGGCAGGTGGAGTTGGCGGCCATCCGGACTTCTCGCGGAGCGAGAACCATGTCGAGGGGGACCCGACCGTCGGGGTGGTCGGTGTCCCTCGTGCGCTGGTGTGTTCGATTGTCCTCGGGGCGGTGCGGGAATTCCGTGGGGATTCCCGGTGGACCCCGGGGGTGGTGCGGGTGGAAACGGGGATGAAGCGGAAGGAAACGTGTCGGGTTCGTCTCCACCGGCCCGGGGTTCCCGGTGCCGGTCGATCCTCGGGGCGCCTCCCTGGCGTCTTCGGCAGGTGGGTCCTCCGACGAGGGGGACACCGGGCCGCGCGGCCGATGTCCACACCGCTCGCCCCGGAACACGGGATTCGGGGTCCCGCGGACCGCAATGGGACGTGCTGTCGGAGCGGTTCGCAACGGGGACGCGGAGGCTGCGGGCGTCGGTCCGGGGCGAGTCGCGCGTCGCGTTCGGACCACACCGGGCACGCCGTCGATCGGCCCCGATGATCGGTGTTCGAGGAACTCCGGACGGCGATCATCGCCGTTCGGTGAGGGTCCTCGAAGACCGGGCCCCGGAAACTTATCACGTTCGGATAACTGTGCAAGTCCCCTGTGTGGACGCCGGAATGCTGCGATGCGACACGGCTCGCCGCGGACCCCGCGGTCCGCCCCGGACACCGGGGCCGGCGGGCCGGAGGTTGGAGAACCAATCCCGCCGCCCGGGATCCGAACCGCCGGACCGCAGCGTCCCGGCCCGGACCCCGGTGAGCCGGCGGCCTCCCGGAGGAAGTGATGGTCATTCCGCAGTCCCCGCCGCAACCCCCGTCGCGGTCCTCGCGACCGGGGGCGTCGGGAAGCCGGCGTCGTCCGTCGGCGGCCGTGCGTCGACCGGGAACCCCCGCGTCCCCGGTGCGCCGCCGGCACGCGGGGCCCGCCGTCCCCGGGGCCCCGCCGATGCCCTCCGGCCCCATCCGGCTGCCCGAGGCCAGCGCCCGCCGCACCACCGGCGCCTACGTCACCGCCACGGCCCTGATCGCCCTGATCGTCCTCGGCACCGCCGGGGCCTTCGAGGAGATGCTGCACTTCCTCGACTTCGGCGCCGGCGTGATGGCGCTGGTCTGCCTCACCGCCACGGTCATGTGGGGTCTGGCCGCCACCGACCGGATCCTGCTCCATCCCGGCCACCGGCTGCTCGCCCAGGCCGTCCACCGGGGCCTCGGTATCACGGGGCTGTGTTTCCTGGCCCTGCACATCGGCGTCAAGATCTTCGAGGACCGCGTCTCCGGGTACGCCGCCGCGATTCCCTTCTCCGACCCCCTGCAGCCGCTGCTCATGGGGCTCGGCACGATGGCCGCCTACCTGTTCGTGCTGGTCGCCGTCGTCGGCGCGGCGCGCGGCGTCTTCGCCGGCCGGAACCGCTCCCGCTGGTGGCGCGGCCTGCACATGCTCGCCTACCCGGCCTGGGCCCTGGCCCTGGTGCACGGGCTGTACGCCGGCCGCGCGGCGGCCGGTTGGGTCACCGCCATGTACATGGGCTGCCTGCTCCTGGCCGCCCTCGCACTGACCACGCGCCTCGCGAATCGAAGCAGGAGGCACGCCCGATGACCACCGCTCCTCCCCGCCCCTCGCTGCCCGTTCCCGGCCGCCGCGCCGGAAGTTCCCCGGCGCGCTCCCGCGGACGTTCCTCCGGCCCCGTGCTGGCCGTGATGGGCCATGCCCGCCTCCTCGCGGGCCTGGACGGTCTGAGCCGCCTGGACCGGGTGGCCCACCTCGCCGTGCACGGCGACTGCCCCCGCCTGCGGCTGGACGAGGTCGTCGCCCTGGCCGAGAACATCTCCCTGCGCGGTCGCGGCGGCGCCGGTTTCCCCTTCGCCCGCAAGGTGGCCTCCGTGGCCGAGGCGGCCAACCGCCGCGGGCTGCCCACCGCCGTCGTCGTCAACGGCAGCGAGGGCGAACCCAGTTGCCTCAAGGACAAGGCCCTTCTGCGGCACGCGCCGCACCTGGTGATCGACGGCGCCGTGCTCGCGGCCGAGGCACTCGGCGCGCAGGAGGTCGTCCTCGGCGTCACCCACCCGGAGGTGTACTCCTCGGTGCGGGACGCCATCGCCGAACTCCCGCCCGGTCGGGTGCCGGTCCGCGTGCAGCGGCTGGCCGAACGCTTCGTCACCGGCGAGAGCTCCTCGATGACCCGGGGGCTGAACGGCGGCCCCACCCTTCCCTCCGGGCAGAAGATCCGCACCAGCGAGGTCGGTCTGCACGGACTGCCCACCCTCTTCTCCAACACCGAGACCTACGCCCAACTCGCCGTCGCGGCACGCCTCGGCGCCCTGGGATACCGCGAGGTGGGCACCCCCCGTGAACCCGGCACCGTCCTGCTCAGCATCGCCGGCGCCTGCGTGATGGAGGCCCCGGCCGGGGCGCCGCTGATCGACGTGCTGCGCCTGGTCGGCCTCGATGTCGGGCAGGGCGTGCTCATCGGCGGCTACCACGGCAAGTGGCTCTCCCCGGCCACCGCCCTGTACGCGGAGCTCTCGCGCGAGAACCTCGAACGGCACGGCGCCACCCTGGGAGCCGGCGCGATCCTCCCGCTGCCCGCCGCCACGTGCCCGGTGGGGGAGACGGTCCGGGTCGCGCGCTGGATGGCCGACGAGTCGGCCGGCCAGTGCGGACCCTGCCTGTTCGGCCTCCCCTCCCTGGCCGACGCCCTGGAGGCGGTGTGGCGCGGCGGCGGCTCGGCCGCCCTGGACGCCGTGCACAACCGGATGGCCGCCGTCCGCGGGCGCGGCGCGTGCAGTCACCCGGACGGCACCGCCGGTTTCGTGACCTCCGCGCTGGACGCCTTCCCCGGCGAATTCGCCGACCACGCCCTGGGCGGCGGCTGCGGCCGCTCCGTCCTCGGCACCCTCCCGCTTCCCCCCGAGCCCGGCGGCATCCCGATCGCCGAACACGAGGGCCCCAAACTCCACGTCGACTGGACCCTGTGCCAAGGCCACGGCCTGTGCGCGGACATCCTTCCCGGCGTGGTCGAGCTGGGGCCGGACGGCTTCCCCGCGAGCGCCACCATGGCGGTGCCGCGGGAGGCCCGGGCCATGGCGATCCGCGCCGTGCGCCGCTGTCCCGCCCTCGCCATGCGCGTCACCGACTGACCGCGCCGACCCACCGAACCGACCACGACCACCCCGACCCACCGAACCGACCACGACCCCGACCCGCCGGCGCGCGGGTCCCCACCCGCACGGTCCGCCGAGCGGAACCGGTCGACGCCCCGCGTCCCCGGTCCCGAACGGCGACCACCACGAACCACCACCCGGCTCCCCGCCCCGGGACGACCGAGCGCGACCCCGCCGTCCGACGGCGCGGCCATCGGGAACCCGGCCGGGCGGGAATCCGGGTCCGGCCAACTCCGCGGAGTCCCCACGGACTCCACCCCCTGGCCCACACCAGAAGGAGAACCATGCGTACACGCCGATGCACGGCCCCCGCCGCCGCGGTGGCGGCCCTGCTCCTGGCCACCGCCTGCGGCACGGACGTCTACGGGCAGGGAGGCACCCAACCGGCCGCCAACCAGGCCGGGGTCCCGGAGTACGGGGACGACTACGGGGCCGGCTCCGCCGACACCGCCGCCGAGGTGGACCCCGCCGGACAGCTCATCGTCCGCAGCACCCCCGACCTGGGCTCCGTGGTCACCGACAGCCGGGGCTTCACCCTCTACCGCTTCGAGGAGGACACCGCCGACCCGCCGGAGTCCACCTGCAACGACGCCTGCGCCACCGCGTGGCCCCCGGTGCCCGCCGACGACGTGAGCGCGGCCGAGGGGATCGACGCCACGCTGCTGGGCGAGGTCGAGCGCGCGGACGGCAGCCTCCAGCTGACCCTCGCCGGATGGCCCGTCTACCGCTACCAGGACGACACCTCCCCCGGTGACATCAACGGTCACGGCGTCAACGGCACCTGGAACGCCCTCGCCCCCGACGGCAAGCCCGCCTCCGCGGACAACGCCCCGGCGGCCGGCGGCGAGGAGGGCCCCGCCCTGTCCGTCGTCCAGGACCCCTCGCTCGGTCCGATCGTCACCGACGCCAAGGGACGCACGCTGTACCGCTTCGACAAGGACAGCGCCTGGCCGATGATCTCCAACTGCGAGGGCGACTGCCTGGACACCTGGAAGCCCGCCCAGCCGGTGGACCCCGAGGACGTGAAGGGCATCGACGCCGAACTGATCAGCACCCTGGAGCGGGACGACGGCACCGAGCAGTTGGCCATCGACTGCTGGCCGGTCTACTGGTTCACCGGTGACGAGAACCCCGGTGACACCACCGGCCACGGTGCCGGCGACCTGTGGTTCGCGGTCACCCCGAGCGGCGCCAAGGCCCCGCTGTAATGAACGGGGCCCCCGCCGTGCCGGGTCTCGGGCGCGCCCGGCTGATGATCCTCGGCGCCTCGGCGCTGGGCACGGTCGCCCTGGCGGCGTTGGCGGCCACGCCGCACGACGCCGCCGGGGCGGGGGCCGGAGCCGGTGCGGGCGCCGCCGAGACCCGGGTGACCATCGGCGATCCCCGGGACGGGAAGGCCCCCGCCCTTCCCGACGAGGACCCGGCCGCCGGTCCCGACGAGATCTCCGAGGCCATCGCGGACCGCATCGGTTGTCGTCCCGAGGCCGTTCTGGTGGACGCCGACGAACTCCGCCAGGTCGCCTGCACCCTCGACGGCGAGCGGTACCGCTTCACCTCCTTCCTGGCGGCCGACGGCCGGGCGGCCTGGCTGGACGAGGCGCTGCCCTACGGCGGCAGTCATCTGGTCGGCGATCGGTGGGTGGTGACGGCCTCCCGGCCGGTGCTGGAGGAACTGGGCGATCGGTTGGGCGGTCGGATCACCGACGGCGAGGACCACGGCGCCCACACCGGGCACGGCTGACCCGGGCCGCCCCGGCCGGGGCGGCCCGTCGGAGGGGTGCGGACCGTCCGTGGCGGACGGGCGGTCCGCACCCCTCCGTGTCCTCCCCGCCCGCCGTTCCGGGCCCCCTTTCGGGGGAACTC
>NZ_VKHS01000265.1 GCF_014141525.1 Streptomyces calidiresistens | reverse complement strand
CGACTTGTATTTCTTGTTTTTTTTTTAATGATACGGCGCCCACCGAGATCTACACTTGCAGCTTCGTCGGCAGCGTCCGATGTGTATAAGAGACTGGGACTCTGCGGCGGGGTCACCCGGGGCACCGTCCCTCGGTTCGGGCCGGGACACACGAAGGCGGCAGCCCGCACCGGGGTCCACCCGATCCGGTCTCCCTCTCGCAGTCCACGACGAGTCGGCAGGAGCGTCGGCCGCACCGGGTGATCGGGCTCGCGGAACACGGGGTTCCGCCCACCGTTGCGGGACAGCGCCGGACTTCGACCGGACTTCCCCCGGGGAGGCTCGCCGGGCAGCGTATCCCGCCGGGGCGGGGGCGTTGCGGTCGGGCCCCGGGAGGGGCATGCTCGGGGACAGCCGTGGGGTGCTCCCCGAGCCGGGAACGCCCCGCGGGACCGGCCGCGACCAGCGGCGACACAGCGGTGACACAGCGGGGCACCCCTCCGCGTCCCGGCGCCCCGCGCTCCCCGGACCGGGGGCCGCGGCCCCCGGGGGACGGCGCGGGCCGTCACACCCGGTGGTCCGGAGCGGGAACGCCCCGCTCCCGGCCGGCCCGGGCCGGCCCGCCGCGGGGTGCCGGAAAGGGAACGCGCACATGGATCTCGGACTCTCCGGGCGGGTCTTCGTCGTGACCGGCGGCAGCAGCGGACTGGGGTTGGCGACGGCCCGGGCCCTGGCCGCCGAGGGGGCCCGCACGGTGATCTCCTCGCGGGACAAGGAGAAGGTGGACCGCGCGGTCGCGGAACTCTCCCGGCTCTCGCCGACCGTCGGCACCGTCGCGGACCTCGCCGACCCGGGGACCCCCGGCCGGCTGCTGGACCTCGCCGCCGAGGTGTACGGGCAGGTGGACGGGGCGCTGGTCTCGGTGGGCGGACCGCCGCCGGGCACCGCCGCCTCGGCCGACGACGAGCAGTGGCGCGCGGCCTTCGAGAGCGTCTTCCTCGGCGCGGTGCGCTGCGCCCGCACGGTCGCCGCCCACCTGGCGGAGGGGGACCGGGGCGGGGCCATCGGCCTGGTGCTCTCCTCCTCGGCCCGCTCGCCCATCACCGGCCTGGGCATCT
This sequence comes from Streptomyces calidiresistens, assembly GCF_014141525.1. Classification (GTDB taxonomy): domain Bacteria; phylum Actinomycetota; class Actinomycetes; order Streptomycetales; family Streptomycetaceae; genus Streptomyces; species Streptomyces calidiresistens. Next base: position 5,363 of record NZ_VKHS01000265.1, on the reverse strand, counting down.
CCAACGGCCTGCGGCCCGGCCTGGCCATGGTGGCCAAGGACCTCGCCGACGAGTACGGCCCGCACGGCGTGCGGGTGCTGGGCCTGCTGCCGGGGCGGATCGCCACCGAGCGCACCGCCGCGCTGGACCGGGGCCGCCCGGATGCCCGGGAGCGGGCCCTGGCCGGGATCCCGATGGGCCGGTACGGGGAGCCGGAGGAGTTCGGCCGGGTCGCGGCCTTCCTGCTCTCCCCGGCGGCGTCCTACGTCACCGGCACGAGCATCCCCGTCGACGGCGGGGCCCTGCGCACTCCGTGAGCGCCGTTCCGGGCGTGCGTCCGGGCACCCGGACGCCCCCGGGGCGGGGCGGCACCGGCGGGCGGGTCGCCGGTCAGCCGAGGACGTGGCGCAGGTAGGAACGGGGGTCGGCGAGGTAGCGGCGCCAGTGGTCCACCAGGGCGAGGTCGGCCCGGGCGACGCGCCGCGTGCCGTGGTCGCCGACCTCGATGATGTCGGCGCCGGGCAGCGCGGTCAGCAGCGGGGAGTGGGTGGCGCAGATCACCTGGCCGCCGTTCGCGACCAGCCGGTCCAGGTGGCCGATCAGCTCCAGGCAGGAGGTGAAGGAGAGCGCGGCCTCCGGCTCGTCCATCACGTAGAGGCCGGGTCGTACGGACCGCTCGCGGAAGGCGCTGAGGAAGCCCTCGCCGTGACTGAGCGAGTCCGGTCCCACACCCTCCCGGTCCAGGGCGTCGAGGGCGGTCTCGGCGCGCAGGAAGAACCCCTTGCGGGCGGACCAACTGCTCATCATGCGTCGTCCGCGTGCGGTGGGGTCGAGGCGGAGGTGCTCGCCGAGGGGTGAGCGGGGTCGCGGGCTCGCGTAACGCCAGTCGTGGGAGCCGCCGTGGGGGTCGAGGCCGAAGCTCTCCGCGAACGCCTCGACCAGGGTGGACTTCCCCGAGCCGTTCTCCCCGACGACGAAGGTCACCGGGGCCGTGAACCGCAGCCCCTCGTCGAGGAGTTCGCGAACACAGGGCACGGACCAGGGCCATGCGTCCGGCGGGGCGGAGACCGGGTGGGCGTACGCGCGTTCGATCAGCATGGGGGTGAGTCTCCCCGACCGGCCCCGGGGCCGGTCCGGCGGCGACTCAGCGGAAGAAGGCGATGCCGTCGTCCGGGAGGTCCTTCAGGTCGCCCACCCACTCGCGGGGGTCCACCACCCGCTTGAGGTGCGCGGACATGTAGGGGCGCAGCGGGATCTCCGGGGTGGCCTTCTCGCCCACCCACATCAGATCGCCCTTCACGTACCCGTACAGCCGCTTGCCGCCGGTGTAGGCGGGGGAGGAGCCGGTGCGCGCGATCGCGTCGGTGGCCAGGTCGATCTGCGGCTTGCCCTCGGCCAGCTCGCCGTACCAGACCTCCGCGACGCCCTGGTCGCGGATCATCACGATCTCCACGCGGCGCTCGTCGTCGATCCGCCAGAAGCCGTGCTCCGACTCCAGCGGGCCGACCCGCTTGCCGTCCCCGTCCAGCCGCCAGCTGTGCGAGCGGTACTCCAGGAAGTCGCGCCCGTCGTGGGCGAAGGTGACCTCCTGGCCGAAGTTGCACGCCTCGCGGTCCGGGAAGTCCGCCACGCCGGCGCCCTGCCAGGTGCCGAGCAGGAAGGCCAGGGGGACCAGGGCGGGGTTCAGGTCGGACGGGATCTCGAACATCGGGGAATCAGCCGTGTCTCTCTCGTGGGGCGTGCGGGGACCGCGCCGGCCGGGGCTCCGGGCTCAGCGCTGACCCTGGTACAGCTTGGTGATCACCAGACCGGTGAAGGCGGCGGTGCCGACGCCGACCAGGACCATCAGGGTAATGAAAAAGGCTTCCAGCACGGGAGGCTCCTCCGACGGGGGCGGACGGGTGGGGACGAACGCGCCCGAGTCTAACCGTCCGGTGACGGACCGGACCGGTCAGGTGGGTGCCGCGCGGTCGGGGGTAGACATCGGTCGATCGAGCGTGCAACTCCCTGTCACCCATGCAACCCGCTGTGACCATCGTCACTCAACGCGAACACGATCGGCCGCGTCCAACCGCGTGGAAAGGGTGTGATCATGGCTTGTCCCCACTGCGGTGCCGCGATGCAACAGGGCCCTCGAGGCGATTGGCTCTGTCCCAACTGCGGCACCACCCGCTAGACGTCGGCCGGTGCCGCGGGCGGAGCCGGGGGACCGGGGGCGACATCGTCCCCGGACCGGCGGGTCCGACCCCGACGGCACCGGGAGCGAGACCCGGGGGTCACCCCGGGTAACAGGTACAGCGCGACTCTCCGTCACCACCACGGGCCGCCGTCCCCACACGAACGGATGGCACCACCTCCCGCCGGTTCACTCCGGTACCGAACCATCGACCTTCCCCACCCCACGAGGAAGAGCGCGACGCCCGCGCCGGTGACCGACCGGCCCCGGCGAACCCCGACCGATCCCGGGGGCGGGAGGGCCGGTTCCCGCACCGGCCCTCCCACCCCCGGGATCGGTCGCGTCCACGTGGGGTCGACCCGGTGGCCCCGCCCGGAGGATGACGGTCTGCTCGAGGACCGGCCCCGGCGGCGCCGTCGGGGCCGGGGCATCACCGGGCGAGGGCGTCGCCCGCCCGCGGCCACGCCGCCCGCCCGTGCCCGCACACGGGTCGGGGGCCGTGTCCCGGACGGAACACGGCCCCCGGTTCGAGCCCCGGGCGAGGGGCGTCACAGGGCGATGGCGACCTCGGCCACCCCGCCCGGCTGCGCGACCACGGTGCGGTCGCCGGTGGCGCCGGGCACCAGGGCCCGCACCGTCCAGGTGCCCTCGGCGGCGTAGAACCGGAACTGGCCGGTCGCCGAGGTGGGGACCTCGGCCGTGAACTCGCCGGTGCCGTCGAGCAGGCGGACGTAGCCGCTCACCGGCTCGCCGTCACGGGTGACGTACCCCTGGATGGTGGTCTCGCCGGGCTTGATCGAGGCGGCGTCGGGGCCGCCGGGCTGTGCTCCGCACATGCGATGGATCCTGTCCTTCTCGCGTCCTTGTCGGATCCCGGCCGCGGTCCCGCCGCCGGCCCCGCGGGGCCGGTCACCGGAGGGGTGCCGGGGGCCCCGCCCGCGTCCGGCGGGCGGGGCGGGGTGTCACTTGGCCGGGCCGGTCTCGACCGGGACGCCCACCAGGGAGCCGTACTCGGTCCAGGAGCCGTCGTAGTTCTTCACGTTCTGCTGGCCGAGCAGCTCGTGCAGCACGAACCAGGTGTGCGCGGAGCGCTCGCCGATGCGGCAGTAGGCGATGGTGTCCTTGCCGTCGAGGTCCACGCCCTCCTCGCGGTACAGCTCGGTCAGCTCCTCCTCGGAGCGGAAGGTGCCGTCGTCGTTGGCGGTCTTCGACCACGGGATGTTGCGGGCGGTCGGGATGTGGCCGCCGACCTGGGACTGCTCCTGCGGCAGGTGGGCCGGGGCGAGCAGCTTGCCGGAGAACTCGTCGGGGGAGCGCACGTCCACCAGGTTCTGGCTGCCGATGGCCGCCACGACCTCGTCGCGGAAGGCGCGGATGGAGGTGTCCTGCGGCTTGGCCCGGTACTCGGTGGCCGGACGCTCGGGCACCTCGGCGACCAGGTCGCGGGAGTCCAGCTCCCACTTCTTGCGACCGCCGTCGAGCAGGCGGACGTCCTCGTGGCCGTAGAGCTTGAAGTACCAGTAGGCGTAGGCGGCGAACCAGTTGTTGTTGCCGCCGTACAGGACGACGGTGTCGTCGTTGGCGATGCCCTTGGCGGAGAGCAGCTTCTCGAAGCCCTCCTGGTCGACGAAGTCGCGGCGCACCGGGTCCTGGAGGTCCTTCCTCCAGTCGATCCGGATGGCGTTCCGGATGTGGTTCTTGTCGTAGGCCGAGGTGTCCTCGTCCACCTCCACGACGACGACCTTCGGGTCGTCCAGGTGGGCCTGGACCCAATCGGCGTCCACCAGAACGTCACTACGGCTCATGCTGACTCTCTCCTTCGACGGATGATGCTGCGGGTGCGTGCGGAAACAACGGGCCGGGCGGGCCGGTGACGGCCGTGCGGGACTCCGGGAGCGGGGGTGTCCGGGAGGGCGCGCGACCCCGGTGGGCACGGCGGCGCGATGGGGGCGTGCCCGTGAGGGGGCGCCGGCGCGCGGCGGAGGGGGCCGTCAGACGGCGCGGCGACAGAGCATGGCGGCGACGCGGCAAAGGTCGACGGCCCGTCGCTTGGTGAGATCCGCCTGTCGCATCATGGTCGCGATCGTACGGAGGGGGCGGGCCCCGTGTCACCGTCATTCCGCATGATGAGACGTTTTCGACCGAGGGTCGGGACGCGCGGCGTGTCGGACACCTCCCGGGGCCGGGCGGCGCGACTCCGCGACCCCCCGGGGGAGGCGGCGCGTCTCATCATCCGGGCGTTCCCCGGGCGAGCCGGTCGCGGCCGGTCCCGCCCCGGAACATCGGGCGTTCCCCGGCCGAGACCGTTTCAGCCGAGACCGTTGCCGCCCAGCGGCAGATCGGTCCCGGTGAAGGTCAGCTCCACGCCCCGCTCGGTGGCCACCAGTCCCTCCAGCGTCACCCCGCTCGGCAGCCCGTGCAGGGTCCGCTCCCGGTGGATGACGTCCCGCAGGCGGTCCTCCAACCCCGGCAGCGGCAGCGAGGGGATCTCGTCCAGCCGCAGCGACAGCAGGTCGCCCTCGAAGGACATCTCGGCGAGCACCGGCGGGACCACCGCCTGCCCCATGGTCAACAACTGCACCGCCACCTGGTGGTCCTCCGCGTCCCCACCCGCGTACGACAACTCCAGGGCGAGCTGATCGCTGAGCCCCAGCACGTCCTGCGTGGCCAGCTCGCTCAGGTCCTCGTACCCCAGCACCACCGACCCCGCGGCGTCCCGGGCCACCGCGCTGCGGTACCCGTCCTCCAGCACCACGTTCCGCAGGTCCAGCGACAGGTCGCGGGCGGTGATCTCCTGGTCGTCCAGTTGTATTCGGTGGGCGTCCAGCGACAGCCGCACCCGCTCCAGTTCCCGCCCGGCCACCTGGGTGAGGAAGGGGAAGCCCTCGATGGAGACCTCCGGCTCCCGCTCCAGGTCCATCGCGGCTTGGGTACGGGAGGCCACCTCGCCCTCGGCCCAGCGCACGGCGAGCCGATCGGCGACCACCGCCAGGACACCCAGGACGATCAGGAGGATGAGGCCTGCACGCAGCACACGCATCGGGGCGACTCTCCGGGGGAGGGAACGGACGGCGGAGGGGGACGGGCGTCGGGCCCGACGCCCGGGAAACGCCCGCGGGCGCCCCCGCGGCGAGCGTAACCCGAGGTCCGCGCCGGACGGCGGGGCCGCGGGAGCTTGCAGCCGGCCCGTTACACGTGCCCGCGGCGC
>NZ_VKHS01000264.1 GCF_014141525.1 Streptomyces calidiresistens | reverse complement strand
GGGTGCGGAAGGCGGGAGGGCGGGGAGCGCCCCGCGAGGCACCTCCCGACATCCTCGGGCCACCGTCCGCCGAGCCGCCCCTCAGCGCCGGCGGGAGGACGCGGCGAGCCGTTCCGGGTCGCCGTGGTGCCCCCCGGGGTCGCCCATCCCCCGCGCCCGCGGGATGCGGCCGGCCAGGGCCGCGTCGTAGCGCCGCAACATCAGTCGCGCCAGTTCCGGCGCGTCCCCCAGGACCGGGGCCACCACATCGGCCCCGGCCTCCTCGGCGCCCCGCAGGATGCGGTCCGGCAGCCGGCCGGGCGCGATCACGTAGGGGGCCACCGCGACCCGACGGACGCCCTCGGCGCGCAGCGCGCGCACGGCGTCCGCGGTGGTGGGAGGGGAGGCGGAGGCGAACGCGGGTCGCACGGCGCGCCATCCCTCGGCGCGCCTCCACTCCCGCGCGGTCTCGGCGATCACCGCGATCGCCTCCGGATCGGAGGACCCCGCCGCGGCCAGCACCACACCGGTCTCGGCGTGGTAGGCGGGGCAGAGACCCGCCTGGTGCAGCCGCCTGGTCATGGCGGCCCGCAGCAACAGGTCCGGGCCGAGCACATCGGCCTGTTCCACACGCAGGCCGGGCAGCCGGCGGACCTCCTCGGCCAGCACGCCGGGGATGTCGGTCTTGGCGTGGAAGGCCCGGGTCAGCAGCAGCGGCAGGGCGATCACCCGCCGCCCACCGGCGGAGTACAGCCCCGAGAGGGCCTGCGCGACGCCCGGCAGGTTGAACTCCAGGTGGCACACCCGCACCGTCAGGTCCGGGCGCAGGGTTCGCACCCGCTCGGCCAGCAACGCGACGGTGGCGGGGTGACGAGGATCACGGCTGCCGTGCGCCACGATCAGCAGTGGTGGGGCGGTCGTCCGTGACGGCCGTCCCACCACCGGTGCGGTGTCGTTGTCCGTGATCCCGTGCATAGTGGTCGACTTTCGTTCCGTGACGTGCCGCGATCCGACGCGGATCCCCGGGGTCGGGGACGGCCTCAGCCGCCGGCCAGGCCGCGCCCGGTGAGCACCCGGCGCTCCAGGGGACGGAAGACGGCGGACTCCACCACCACTCCCACCACCAGGATCAGGGAGACCGAGGCGAGCACCAGACTCATGGAGCCCGCCCGGTTCCCTTCCGCCAGCATCTCACCCAAACCGGGCAAAGGGGTCGCGGTAATCAATTCCGCCGTCATCAGGGCCCGCCATCCGAAGGTCCATCCCTGCCGGAGGGCGGCGATGAATCCCGGAAGCGCGGCGGGGACGGTGATCAGGGCGGCACCCCGGACCCCGGTGGCGCCCATCGACCGACCGGCCCGCAACAGCAGCGGTGGCAGCTGGTCCACGGCGGAGGCGACGGTCACCGCGATCGACGGTACCGCCCCGAGCAGCACCACCGTGTAGACCGCGCCCTCGGAGTTGCCCAGGGCCAGCACGGCCACCGGGACCAGGGCCGCCGCCGGCAGGGACTGCACGGCCGTCAGGATGGGCCGCAGGACCGTGCGCATGACCGCCACCCGGGTCAGCAGCAGACCCAGCGGGAGGCCGATGGCCGCCGCCGCCCCGAAGCCGATCACGCAGCGCAGCAGGCTGTGCCCGATCGCCGGCAGGAGATCCCCCTCCCGGTGGGCCCCCGCCAGTTCGCCCCAGACCTCGCCCGGGGAGGGAAGCGTCGCCGGGCGACCGAGCGTGGCGAGCAGTTGCCAGACCACCAGGACCACGACGATCGCCAGCAGCGGCGGTCCCGCCCGGTGCAGGAGACGACGGTGGAGCGGACGGGGTGCCTCGACACCGGCCTCCAGGGCGTCGAGCCCGGAGGCCATTTCCCGGGAGTCGTCGGTCGTCCCGCTCCCGTCGCTCCGCGCCGGCGCCCCGCCGCGGGTCCCGGTCTCGATCTCAGGTCCGGGCATGTCGAACGATCTCCTCGTGCAGATGCCCGGTGATCTCGGTGGCCAGCGTCGACACACCGGTGTCCTCGATGCGGCGGGGGAAGGGCAGATTCACGTCCCACTCGCGGGCGATCCGGCCGGGACGGGAGGAGAGCAGGACCACCCGCTGCCCCAGCCGCACGGCCTCGCGCACGTTGTGGGTGACGAACAGCACCGTCAGGCGCCGCTCGCGCCACACCCGGCTCAGCTCCTCGTGCAGCAGGTCGCGCGTGATGGCGTCCAGCGCGGCGAACGGCTCGTCCATCAGCAGGACCTCGCTGCCCTGGGCCAGGGAACGGGCCAGGGCCACGCGCTGACGCATGCCGCCGGAGAGCTGGTGGACCCGTTTGCGGTGGGCACCGGGCAGCCGGACCAGCTCCAGCAGCTCCTCGGCGCGGTCGCGGCGCTCCTCGCGGGGCACCCCGGCCAGCCGCAGGGCCAGCTCGATGTTGCGGCCGGCACTCAGCCAGGGGAAGAGGGCATGGTCCTGGAACATCAGGGCCGGGCGTCCGCTGGGCACGGCGACGGCGCCGGCGGTGGGGCGGTCCAGGCCGGCCACCAGGTTGAGCAGGGTGGACTTGCCGCAGCCCGAGGCTCCCAGCAGACACACGAACTCACCCGGTGCGACATCCATGTCGATCGAGTCCAGGACGAGCTGGGCCCGCTCCCCGGTGCCGAACACCTTGGAGACGCCGTTCAGCCGCACCGCGCCGGAGGGTTCGGTGCCGGGGGCGGCGCCCTGCGCGGTGGAGGAGGCGGTGGTGGGTGCGACCAGTCCGGTGCTCATGTCAGAAGTCCCAGCCTTCGTCGTCGGGGGCGGCGGGGGAGGGCTCACCGGCGCCCCGGGCGTCGGTGAAGGCCTCGCCCGCCATGGCGGCGGTCAGGGTGGAGCCGTCGGCGGGGTCGATCAGCAGGAAGGAGCCGGTGCGGCGGGAGTCGGCGTAGGCGTCCACGGCCAACGGCTCGGCGGTGCGCACACCGATCCGGCCGATGTCGTTGGCGACCAGCTCGCCGGGGTTCGGCTCCTGCGAGAGGTCGGTCAGCGAGAGCCGGGAGGTGATGTCGGTGACGATCGCCTTGACGGTGCGGGTGGTGTGCTTGAGCAGCACCCGCGCGCCCGGCCTCAGGGGACGGTCGTGCAGGTGGCAGACGGTGGCCTGCAGTTCGCGGACCGGCTCGGCCAGCGGCCCTGCGGCGATCAGGTCGCCGCGCGAGACGTCCAGGTCGTCGGTCAGCCGCACGGTGACCGACTGCGGTGCCCATGCCACGTCCACCGGTTCGCCGAGCAGGTCGATGGCCTCGACGGTGGTGGTCCGGCCCGAGGGCAGCACGGTGACCGGCTGTCCCACGCGCAGTACCCCGGCGGCGATCTGGCCGGCGTAGCCGCGGTAGTCCGGCAGCTCGGCGCTCTGCGGGCGGATGACGTACTGCACGGGGAAGCGGGCCGGCTCGTCGGTGGGGTCGTGGCCCACCTCCACGCCCTCCAGGTGCTCCAGCACCGTGGGGCCGGTGTACCAGTCCATGGCGGTGGAGCGGACCACCACGTTGTCGCCGTTCAGCGCGGAGATCGGGATGGCGGTGACCTCGGGCACGCCCAGGGAGGCGGCGTAGGCGGTGAACTCGGCGGCGATGGCGGCGAAGGCGGCCTCGTCGTGGTCGATGAGGTCCATCTTGTTGACCGCCAGCACCACGTGCGGCACCCGCAGCAGCGCGGCGACCGCGGCGTGCCGGCGGGTCTGCTCGACCACGCCGTGCCGGGCGTCGACCAGGATCACGGTCAGGTGCGCGGTGGAGGCGCCGGTGACCATGTTCCGGGTGTACTGCACGTGGCCCGGGGTGTCGGCCAGGATGAACCGGCGGGCGGGGGTGGCGAAGTAGCGGTAGGCCACGTCGATGGTGATGCCCTGCTCGCGCTCGGCGCGCAGCCCGTCGGTGAGCAGCGCCAGGTCCGGGGCGGCGTGGCCGCGGCTGCGGGAGGCGTGCTCGACGGCCTCCAGCTGGTCGCTGAGCACCGACTTCGAGTCGTGCAGCAGCCGGCCCACCAGGGTGGACTTGCCGTCGTCCACCGAACCGGCGGTCGCGAACCGCAACAACGACGTGGAGGACGCCGAGGACGCCGGTGCCGACGGCGACGCGGTCGGGTCGGCGGGGCTCGTGGGTGCGGGTGTGGTGGTCATCAGAAGTACCCCTCGCGCTTGCGGTCCTCCATGGCGGCCTCCGAGAGCTTGTCGTCCGCCCGGGTGGCGCCGCGCTCGGTCAGTCGGGAGGCGGCGATCTCGGCGATCACCTTCGCGATGGTGTCGGCGTCGGAGTCCACCGCGCCGGTGCACGACATGTCGCCGACGGTGCGGTAGCGCACCAGGCGCTCCTCCACCGCCTCGCCCTCGCGCGGCCCGCCCCACTCGCCGGGGGCCAGCCACATGCCGTCGCGGGCGAAGACCTTGCGCCGGTGGGCGTAGTAGATCGACGGCAGTTCGATGCCCTCGCGCTCGATGTACTGCCACACATCCAGCTCGGTCCAGTTCGACAGCGGGAAGACCCGCACGTGCTCGCCCGGCGCGTGCCGTCCGTTGTACAACTGCCACAGCTCGGGGCGCTGACGGCGCGGGTCCCAGCCGCCGAACCCGTCGCGCAGCGAGAACACCCGCTCCTTGGCGCGGGCCTTCTCCTCGTCCCGCCGCCCGCCGCCGAAGACCGCGTCGAAGCGGTGGCTCGTGATGGCGTCCAGCAGCGGCACCGTCTGCAGCGGGTTGCGGGTCCCGTCGGGGCGCTCGCGCAGCTCGCCGCGGTCGATGAACTCCTGCACCGAGGCCACGTGCAGCCGCAGCCCGTGCCGGGCCACCGTGCGGTCGCGGTAGTCGATGACCTCGGGGAAGTTGTGCCCGGTGTCCACGTGCAGCAGTGCGAACGGCACCGGCGCCGGCGCGAACGCCTTCAGCGCCAGGTGCAGCATCACGATCGAGTCCTTGCCGCCGGAGAACAGGATCACCGGCCGCTCGAACTCCCCCGCCACCTCCCGGAAGATGTGCACCGCCTCCGACTCCAGCGCGTCCAGGTGCGACAACGCGAACGGGTTGTCGGCGGGGTCGGCGGGGTCGGCGGGGTCGCCGGGGCCCGTCGCGGTGGGCGCGGGGGTCGCGATCGTGGTCGAGGCCGTCATGCCAGTCCCCTCTCGGTCAGCAGTGCGTGCACGGCGTCGGCGGACTCGGCGACGCTCCGCCCGTCCGTCTCGATCCGCAGTTCCGGGTCGGTCGGCGCCTCGTAGGGGTCGTCCACCCCGGTCAGTCCGCTCAGTTCGCCCGCCGCCTGCCGGGCGTACAGGCCCTTGACGTCCCGTTCGGAGCACACCTCCACGGGCGTGGCCACGTGCACCTCCAGGTAGGCGGTGCCCTCGGCGTCGTGCCGGGCGCGCACGGCCTTGCGGCTGTGGGCGTACGGCGCGATGACCGGCACCAGGGCGATCACGCCGTTGGAGGCGAGGAGTTCGGCGACGAAGCCGATCCGCCGCACGTTGGTGTCCCGGTCCTCGCGGGAGAAGCCGAGGCCGGCGGAGAGGAACTCGCGGATCTCGTCGCCGTCCAGCACCTCCGCGCGGCGTCCGGCGGCGGTCAGTCGGTCGGCGACGGCGCGGGCGATGGTGGTCTTGCCCGCGCTCGGCAGCCCGGTGAGCCAGACGGTGGCGCCCGGCAGGTCGGTGCCGCTGCTCATCTCGCGTTCCCTTCGCGGTGCGTCGTCGGTGTCCCCCGGGGCCGGGGCGTTCTGCGGGGCGGGGGCGGCCATCAGCCGTGCAGCCCGCACTCGGTCTTGCCCCGGCCGGCCCAGCGGCCCGCCCTGGCGTCCTCGCCGGCGGCGACCCGCCGGGTGCAGGGGGCGCAGCCGATGGAGGCGTAGCCGTCCTGGAGGAGGGGGTTGGTCAGCACGCCGTGCTCGGCGACGTAGGCGTCCACGTCGTCCTGTGTCCAGCGGGCGATGGGGGAGACCTTCACCTTGCGGCGGCGCTCGTCCCATCCCACGACGGGGGTGTTCGCCCGGGTGGGGGACTCGTCGCGGCGCAGGCCGGTGGCCCAGGCGTCGTAGCCGCCCAGGCCGCGCTCCAGCGGCTCGACCTTGCGCAGCGCGCAGCACAGGTCGGGGTCGCGGTCGTGCAGCCGGGGGCCGTGCTCGGCGTCCTGCTCGGCCACCGTCCGCCGGGGGGTGAGGGTGATGACGTTGACGTCCATGACGGCGGCCACCGCGTCCCGGGTGCCGATGGTCTCGGGGAAGTGGTAGCCGGTGTCCAGGAAGACCACGTCCACCCCCGGTGCCACCCGGGAGGCCAGGTGGGCGACGACCGCGTCCTCCATCGAGGAGGTGACGCAGAAGCGGGGACCGAAGGTCTCCACGGCCCAGCGCAGGATGGCGGAGGCGGGTGCCTCCTCCAGACTCCGAGGGCAACCAGGTGGAGGGCTACCAGGTGCACCTCGGCGGCTCGCTCGGCCTGGAGCCCGGCTTCGGCCGCAAGGTGCGCGGGCTG